>DATCXX010000308.1:0-4060 GCA_036565615.1 Gemmatimonadales bacterium
TTCGGAGCCGCTCGGGATCGATCCCGGTCCGGCCAGGAAATGCGCTGACCAGCGCCTCGGTCGCCACGTTGCCGGGGGCGCCCGGGGCGTAGGGACAGCCGCCGATGCCGCCGGCGCTGGCATCGAAGACCCTGATACCCATCGCATGAGCGGCCGCCGCGTTGGCGACCGCTCGGCCGTAGGTGTCGTGCAGGTGGACGGCAAGACGGCTGGACGGCTGGACGGCCGGTAACAGCACCTCCAGCAGCCGCCTCACCTCGTCCGGGGTTGCCTTGCCGATGGTGTCGCCGATGGAGAGCTCGCTGCATCCGAGCGCGAGGAGCGCCCGGGCAACCGGGAGCACCTGGTCCGGCGCAATCGGCCCCTCGAAGGGACAATGGAACGCCGTCGAGATATAGCCGCGGACCGGGACCCCGGCCTGGGCGACGACCGGACGGAACCGGTCCAGCGTTTCGGCGATCGAGGCGTTGGTGTTCTTCCGGCTGAAGGTCTCGCTCGCGGCGGTGAAGACCGCCACCTTGTCCACCCGCGCCGCCCGGGCCCGCTCCAGGCCCTCCAGGTTGGGCACCAGCGCCATGTAGGTCACCCCGGGGGCGCGCCGGATCCCGGCAAAGACCGCTTCGGCGTCGGCCAGCTGGGGGACCCACTTCGGGCTCACGAAGGAGGACACTTCGATCTCGTCGAAGCCGGCGCCTGAGAGGGCATCGACGAAGGCGATCTTTACCTCGGTAGGCACCGGCCGGGCTTCGTTCTGGAGCCCGTCGCGGGGGCCGACTTCGACGATCCGTATCCGCTCCGCCTTCACGTCTCACCTCTCACGTCTCACCTCTCACCTCTCACCGTTTTCACCGTCTCAGCCGCCGGATCGCGCGCAGGTGCTCGGCGTAGCTGCGGGAAAAGATGTGGCCTCCCCCGGGTCCCGCGACGAAGTAGAGGTAGGGAACCGGCGCCGGCGCCAGGGTCGCTTCGATGCTCTTGCTGCCCGGCGCGCCCACCGGGCCGGGGGGCAGCCCGGGGTGCAGGTAGGTGTTGTAGGGGGATTCGAAACTGTAGTCCTTCTCGTAGAGCCGTGGCTTGCGGTCTCCGGTGGCCACCTGGATGGCGTATTGCACGGTGGGATCGGCCTGGAGCGGCATGCCGAGCCGGAGCCGGTTGCGATAGACCGCGGCCACCAGCGGCCGGTCGGAGTCGATCGCCGCTTCGCCCTCGACGATGCTGGCCAGCGTCACCACACTGAGCCGGTCCAGATTCTGCGCCGCGGCCATGTCGGTCCAGCGGGGATCCCAGTCCTGCCGGAAGGTCTCCGCCATGGTGCGCACCAGCGTCGCCGCTTCCACGCCGGGGGCGAAGAGGTAGGTCTCGGGGCGGAGAAACCCCTCGAATGAGGAGGCCGGCACCGCGAATTCGCGCAGCAGGACCGGGTCACGCGCCGCGGCCAGGAAGTCGGCCGCGGGAATATCGAGGGTCCGGTTGGCGATCTCGGCGATCTCGAGGAGGGTCAGACCCTCGGGGACGGTGAAGCGGAGCAGGACCGCCTTCCCGCTCGCGATGGCCCGGAGCGCGGACCGGGCCCCGCTGCCCCGGGGCAGCTCGTAGGTGCCGATCCGGAGCCGGCGCTCGTAGCCGCCCACCTTGGCGAGGAGCCGGAACCACGCTCGAGAGGAGATGATGCCGTGCGAGGCCAGGCTCTCCGCCACCACCCGGACGGTGGCGCGGGGGGGGATGGTCACCCGTTCGCGCGGCGCATTGGCCGGCGGCGGCCCGCAGGCGGCGGCGAGGAGGAGGAGGGACACGGCCGGCCGGCCCATCAGGAGCGGGCGTTGCGCCTGGTTTCCAGGTAGTGCTGCAGCAGGATCGTCGCGGCGAGGGCATCCACATCCTCGCGCCGTCCCCGGGTGCTGCCCTCCTGTTCCCGGATCGCGGCATGGGCTCGCGCGGTGGTCATCCGCTCGTCGACCAGCTCGACCGGGAGATAGGTCCGGGCCCCGAGCTGCACCGCCAGCTCCCGGGCCGCGACCGTCGACGGCCCATCCTCCCCTTCGGGGGTAAGCGGGAGGCCGACGACCAGTCCCACCGGGCGATGGGTGGTCACGTGGGCGAGGAATTCCGGCATGCGGAAGCGCTTGCCGGCCCGGCGGAGGATCGTCCCGAGGGGCGACGCGATGGTCTGGGTCTCGTCGGAGAGGGCGAGTCCGATCCGGCGCTCGCCCCAATCCACCGCCAGGATGCGGCCGGCCGGGGGAATCGTCACGGCCTACTGGTTCATCGTGGCGAAGAATTCCTTGTTGGTCTTGGTGCGCTTCATGCGCTCGATCAGGAATTCCAGCGCTTCGACCGGCGGCATGTCGGCGAGGAAGTTCCGGAGCAGGTAGACCCGGTTGAGCTCGTCCTTGTCCATCAGGAGCTCTTCCTTGCGGGTGCTGCTGCGCTGGATGTCGATGGCCGGGTAGATCCGGCGGTCGGCCAGCCGGCGGTCGAGCACCAGCTCCATGTTGCCGGTGCCCTTGAACTCCTCGAAGATGACCTCGTCCATCCGCGACCCGGTGTCGATCAGCGCGGTCGCGATGATGGAGAGGGAGCCGCCGCCCTCGATGTTGCGGGCGGCGCCGAAGAAGCGCTTGGGCTTCTGGAGCGCGTTGGCGTCCACGCCGCCGGACAGGATCTTGCCGGAGTGGGGCACCACCACGTTGTGGGCCCGGGCCAGCCGGGTGATCGAATCCAGCAGGATCACCACGTCCCGGCCGTGCTCGACCAGCCGCTTGGACTTTTCGATCACCATGTCGGCGACCTGGACGTGCCGGTCGGCCGGCTCGTCGAAGGTGGAGGAGATCACCTCCGCCTTGACGTTCTCCTGCATGTCGGTGACCTCCTCGGGGCGCTCGTCGATCAGCAGCACGATGAGGATCACGTCGGGGTGGTTTTCCGCGATGGCGTTGGCCAGCTTCTGCATCAGGATGGTCTTGCCCGCCTTGGGCGGCGCGACGATCAGGCCGCGCTGGCCCTTGCCGATCGGGGAGAGCAGATCCACCACCCGCATGGAGAGATCGCCCTTCTTCCCCTCCAGCCGGAGCTTGGATTCGGGGTAGCGGGGCCGCAGGTTGTCGAACGCGATCCGCTGCTTGGTCTTTTCCGGCTCTTCGTAGTTGACGCTCTCGACCTTGAGCAGCGCGAGGTAGCGCTCGCCTTCCTTCGGCGGCCGGACCTGACCCAGGACGGTGTCGCCGGTGCGGAGATCGAAGCGCTTGATCTGGCTCGGGCTGACATAGATGTCATCCGGGCCATAGAGGTAGTTCCAGTCCTGACTGCGCAGGAATCCGTAGCCCTCGGGCAGGATTTCGAGGACGCCTTCGCCGCGGATGACCGTGTCCGATTCGAGCAGCGATTGCTCGATCCGGAAGATCAAATCCTGCTTGCGCAGGCCGGAGTAGTTGGTGATGTTGAGTTGCTGAGCGAGCGCGTGCAGCTCGGCAACCGATTTCTGCTTGAGTTCTGAGATGTCCACGAGGAAAACCTGGTGCGCGTTGGAGAGGTGTGCTGCCGACGACGGCTGGGGTCAGTGAGTGAACGGGACTCGCGTCAGCGTCGGAGTCTGCAATCTGAGGTCGTCCAGGGCAGCGCACTGCGCGCTGGATGGGACCGGTCGGAGCGAATCTGGTCGTCTGGGATAGGATGATCTTACCGATCCGCAACTTGGACGTCAAGAGGCGCGATGGATGAGCTCACGAAACTCCTGTTGGCGTGGCGGGTCATGCGCGTGGGCACGCGCGAGGTCGTGGATGGGCTGGTGGCACCCGAGCATCGAGGGCCTTCGCCGGCCCTTCGCGCGGTGCTCGAGGGGTGGAAGGGACGCTGGTACTGGGCCGACCCGGAGGCTACCCGGATCGTCCTGATCCGGGCGATGCCGGGCGCGTTGCGACCCCGGTGGTGGCTGCACGTCCTGCTGTTCACCCTCACGGTGCTGTGCGCGCTGGGCGCCGGCGCCGCGCTGGCCGGCATCTGGTTCCCCTATGTCCCGCCGGGATTGTCGGGGACCCTGGTCGCCGCGGGAGAGTTCTTCACG
>DATCXX010000316.1:0-3133 GCA_036565615.1 Gemmatimonadales bacterium
ATGCCGATGGCTACCGCGGCGAGGCCCAGCAGCTGCAAGACCCCTCCCGCGCTCCGGATCGCAGACTCCGTGGTGGGGGCGAGCAGCCATCCGACGAGAAGCGACACTCCAGCGCCGCCAACGAAGACCAGCGTGTACCACGGCCAGTTGCGGGACGGGGTTGCCGGGCCAGCTTCCACCATGACTCCTCCGGGCTCAGACGGACTCACAAGTACCGGGTAAGTAATACCGGAGGACCTGCGGCGCTAACTCCCTTCCTCTTCCAGCTTTCGGCGCTCCCGGCTACTTTCTACGGATCAAAAGGCTGGGGGTTCGAGTCCCTCAGGGCGCACTTCGCAAGATTAAGCCCCGCCATCGATTAGCGATCGGCGGGGCTCAGTATTTCAGCCAGCTGGCGAAATGGTGCCGACTATCGGTGCGGATAAGGCATCGTACACCGGCCGCTCCAGGTTAGGGGAACCGTCCCTCCACATCTCCGAGCCCTGGAGCAGCGCAGACGCAAAGGAGTACAAATTCAAACGGTGCGAGATTGTGACTAGTCGGGTTCTGCTGGTAGTCGGCAATAATCACGAGCAAATGGGCAATGCAAATGCCCAGCAATACAAAGGCGATAGCCCGGTACCTGCCCATGGTGGCGCCAAGGGATACGAAAAAGCCAATAACGAGCGCCACCCCGGCGAATGTCAGGTAAACGTCACCCGGGCAATTGATTGCGTTCCGAGTAGGATAGAAATCGAAAAAGGATGAAGACGTAGGCGACCGCACCCGCTACAAACGCCATGATGTTTCGGCTCCGCATCACGTCGGCCCTCCAGTCGCCAGGCGCCGGAGCGTCTCCCGCGTGGTCCCGGCCTGCCCGAGCTGTTCCTCGGTGAGCTCGTCCACGGCCAGGCACCCATGGCCGCGAGAAACTCCCAGGATGGGACTCGGCGGCCAGTCTTGCTCCACTCGATGAACAGGCGCTCGAGCGCCGCCACGTTCGCCGCGGTTATCGCTGTCCTCATAGGGCGAACCCTCGCATTATTCCCTCGTGAGCCGCGAGAGCCCCGCACGCGCCTCGCTGACATAGGGCTGCAGCTCTGGATCCGGCCGGTGCCATGCCTCCGTCACGAAGCGGTAGCTCTCGATCGCCTTCTCCCGCTCGCCCAGCCGCTCGGCCACGCGACCGCGCTCCAGCGCCGACAAGACAAACCACGGGCCGATCTCGGCGCTCCACCGCCAACGATCCAGCAGGGCCCCGGCCCGGCGGTCGTCGCCCCGCGCGGAGAGGAGCCGTGCGAGCGTGAGATTCAGGTGGAAGCAATCGCCTACCAGGCACAGCGTGTCGGGTATCGCTTCCAAATACCTCAGTGCCTCCGCGGAATCGCCGCGGGCAAGGGCGGCATAGGCGGTGGACGTGGCGCCCAGCAGCCGGGCTCGAAGGACGACGAGTGGAGAATTGGGCTGGCGGGCCTCTTCTGCAGCCCGCGCGGCGAACCGTCTGAGGGAGGCGGTATCACGGTGGGCGAGCCACCAGGTGATTCCGCGAAGGTGGCGCGGGGTAAACCCCCACTTAGAGTCCCACGGCGCGGTCGGCTCGAGCGCGCCCGCGAAGGCGGGCCCGGCTATGGAGTCCGGGACAATCCCAAGCAAAGCCAGATCGAGGAACTGGTCTATGAACAGGCTAAACTTCGAGCCGGCCGGGTCGAGCAGCAGGCGGCGATCGGTCTGGTAGGCCTCGCGGAGGTGGCCCCGGTAGGCGAGGGCGGCGGCCAGATAGTGTGGCCACATCAGCGAATCGAACATCCCGCCCGCAACTCCACCCGCGCTCCGGTGTGGATCCCCCATTCTGCGGAGCAGCCGGACCTGCGTTTCCGCGGAGTCGGTGAGAAAAGGGAGGATGGTGAAGGCGACGTTGAAGATGTCCTCGACCGACAAGCTGTCGACCAGCCGGGCCGTGTCCGCCGCGCCGGACCGGGTGGGATCCAGCGCCGGGAGGTCCAGCCGGTAGGCCGAGGCGCTACGAGCGTCGGGATACAAACTCAGGTAAGTGGCCGCCAATCGCCCGGCGAGCTCGGGGCGGCCCAGCCGGATGGCCAAGTCCACCATGTGCTCGTAGGCCGGCGCGAATCCTGAGTCCAGCGCGATGGACCGGCTGAAGGCCTCGAAGGTCATGGCGGGCGGGGTACCGATCGGAAATGGCATATGCATGCGTTCCTCACCGAGCACATACCAGGCTTCCGGGTCTCCGGGATAGCGGCGGACCGCCTCCTCGAGCGCGCCTAGCGAGCGAAAGCTGAAGCCGACGTAAGCGTTCGGGTCAGTAGCCGCCTCGGCGGCGAAGAAGAACGAGTCGGACACGATCAGCAGGCTTTCCCGAGGCGAGAGGCCGTGGTTGTACAGCGTCGAGCGCCTGGCGTATTCATCGCGTGGCAGGTACGCTCCCCCGGTCGCCGGGAACCAGCTCAGAACTGCGCTCATCCGGCTCAGCGCGAGGGCGAAGGTGCTGTCAGCCGCGATCGCCTGGTCGTATCGAGCCAGGGCGGAGTCCCATACCCCCCGCCGATAGAACTGCTCGCCTTGCAGGAAGGCCTTCAGCGCCGGCAGCGATCTCGATCCCATCGAGACCTGGCGCATCGACCCGATCGCCCGACCCCGTCCCAGGGCCTGGAGGATCCGGATTCCCAGCGAGTCCGCCAGCTCGCCGATCCTCGAGGACTCCCCCGAGACCTCGACCTCCCTTTGGCCTAACTCACTCACGGCGTCCAACACGCCGGCGCGGAGGGTAACCGAGTCTCGCCCTTTCGGGACCACGGTGCCAAACACGACCAGCCCCGCGCCAGTGCGGCGACCGAGGGCCTCGGCGGAGGCACGGTCAGCGCGACCCTCCCACCGCCGCAGGGCGACGGACGGAGACACGGTGCGGAGCGGACCGGCGGCGTCGAGGCTGCGGGAGAGAATGTCGCCCAGCCCCTCCCGCCAGAGCTGCAGCGAAGGCTCGAACACGTCGAAGGGGGCGATGGCGAGAAGGTTCCGATCGAGCGTGACTTCGGGCGCACGCCTGAGGCCGCGGTACGGGCCGAGCAGGACCGCGACCGCGACGAACGCGCCGGCCGCGGCCAGGAGGATGCGCCGCTGGAAAGCTGGATGGCGG
>DATCXX010000322.1:0-2320 GCA_036565615.1 Gemmatimonadales bacterium
CCGCCAGTCCGACCAGCGCGCCCGGGCCGGCAGCAGCGCCGTCCTCCATGATTTCGGGTTTGCCGACCGGCTGGATTCGAGCGGAATCACCTTCCGGAACCGGATCGTGGACGACGCGGGAAAGACCTACAAGCGGGTGCACTACGACCACGGAACCGGGATCGCGGCTGCCGACGTGGACGGCGACCAGCGGGTGGATCTCTACTTCGTGTCCCAGCTGGGCACCGGCGAGCTCTGGCGCAACCAGGGTGGAGGACGGTTCCTCGGCTGGACCGATTCGGCAGGCCTCCGGATGCCCGACGCCATCGCGGTAGGGGCGTCCTTCGCCGACATCGACAACGACGGCGATCCCGACCTCTATGTCACCACCGTCCGCCACGGCAACCGGCTCTTCGAGAACCGGGGCGGCGGAAGGTTTCGCGATATCACCTCGGCGGCGGGTGTCGGGTATCTGGGCCATTCGTCCGGCGCGATCTTCTTCGACTACGATGGCGATGGTCTGCTGGATCTCTTTCTCAGCAACGTCGGGGTCTACACCTCCTCCGAGCGGGGCGCCGGGGGATTCTACCTTGGCCTCGACGACGCGTTTCGCGGGCATCTCCATCCCGAGCGCGCCGAGGCGAGCATCCTCTTCCGGAATCTCGGCCGCAACCACTTCCGGAACGTGTCGGCGGAGACCGGCCTGGTGGACCGGAGCTGGAGCGGCGATGCCACGATCGTCGACGTGAATGACGACGGCCGGCCCGATCTCTATCTCCCCAATATGCAGGGCGCCGATCACCTCTGGCGCAACGAGGGAGGCCGCCGGTTTCGGGACGTCACCCCGGGCAGCTTTCCGTCTACGCCCTGGGGCGCGATGGGGGTCAAGTCGTTCGACTGGAACGGGGACGGCCGGCTGGACCTGCTGGTGACCGACATGCATTCCGACATGTTCGTCAACATCGAGCCGGAAGACCGGGCCGGTGAGGATCGCAAGGCCGATTCCGCCCGGATCCCGGCGGACTTCTTTGCCGCGGGAAAGACCGGTCTCCTCTTCGGGAACGCGCTGTTCACCAACCGGGGGGACGGCCGCTTCGAGGACGAGTCTGATGCCGCCGGGGTGGAGAACTACTGGCCCTGGGGTCCCAGCGTGGGCGATCTCAACGCCGACGGCTGGGAGGATGTGTTCATCGCGTCCAGCATGAATTTTCCCCACCGGTATGCCGTGAATGCGGTGCTGCTCAACGACGCGGGCCGGCGCTTCCTGAGGAGCGAGTTCCTGCTGGGGATCGAGCCCCGAAAGGGTGGGGTGACCGAGCAGCCCTGGTTCACCCTCGAGTGCGGCGGGGCGGACCGGGAGAACCGCTTCTGCCGGGCCTGCATGCGCCCCGGCGCCAATGAACCGGAGTGCCGCCATCGCGATGCGCAGGGCCGGCTCACCGTGATGGGCGCGGTGGGCAGCCGGTCCGCGGTGCTGGTGGACCTGGATGGGGACGGCGATCAGGACATCGTCACCAACGAGTTCAACGGACCGCCGCAGCTGCTGCTGAGCGACCTGGCCGGCCGGCATCCGATTCATTCCGTGTCCATCCGGCTGCGCGGCACCACCTCGAACCGGCAGGGCATCGGGGCCCGGGTCACTGTCGTGCTGCCTGACGGTCGCCGTCTGGTGCGGATGGTGGACGGCAAGTCGGGCTATCTCTCCCAGAGCGATCTCCCGCTGTACATCGGGCTGGGTGAGGTCACCCGGGCCGATACGGTGGAAGTCCGCTGGCCTTCCGGGAAACGGCAGCTGGTACCCGGGCCGCATCCCGCCGGCCAAACCCTCGAAATCGTCGAGCGATAGCTCCCATGGGCATGCGAATCCTCAACCAGGCACAAGTCACCGAGCTCCTCCCCATGGCGGAGTGTGTGGAGCTGATGCAGGCCGCGCTGATGACGCTGTCGCGGGGCGAGGCTACCCTGCCGCTGCGCACCGTATTCCGAATTCCGGGAGGGCAGGGGATCTTCGGCGTCATGCCGGCGCACCTGTCGACGCCCTCCGCCCTCGGTCTCAAGGCCATCGGGGTGTTTCCCGAGAACGAAGGCACCCGGCTCGACTCCCACCAGGGCCTGGTCCTGCTGTTCTCCCCGGAGACCGGCGCCCCGCTCGCGGTCATGGACGCGAGCAGCATCACCGCCATCCGCACCGCCGCGGTGAGCGGGGTGGCAACCCGTGCCTTGTCCCGGGAGGACGCGGGGGACGTCGCCATCCTGGGCAGCGGGGTGCAGGCCCGAACCCACCTCGACGCGATGGCCACGGTGCGGCCGCTCCGCCGGGTGCGCGCCTGGAGCCGCCATC
>DATCXX010000350.1:0-6545 GCA_036565615.1 Gemmatimonadales bacterium
CCGCCGGCGGCCTCGGCGGCACTCTCCAGCGCATCGGCGATGCCCCGTTGCCGCCGGTGGGTCACCACTCTGAGGAAGGGATACTCCGCCCGGAGCCGGCCGAGCACCGCCGCCGAGTCGTCGCGGGACCCGTCGTCTACCACCACGACCTCGAAGCTGAACGGGGCCGGCGTGAGCGCCTCGGAGCAGAGTCGAACGAATTCGGGGAGGTTTTCCGCCTCGTCCTTGGCCGGGACGAGGAGGCTCACGTCCACGGCGCCGCTCATACCCTCTTCCGCATGCGGGCCGGAAGGATCCCCAGCTGGTCGCGGTACTTCGCCACCGTGCGGCGGGCGATCTGGATGCCCTGCTCCTGGAACAAATGGACGATCTGCTGATCGGTGAGCGTCTTCGCGGGCTTCTCCTCCTGCACCATCTTCTGAAGCTTGGCCCGGATGGACCGGGCGCTGGCATCTTCGCCCGAGGCGGTGGTGAGCGCGCTGGAGAAGAAGTACTTGAGCGGCAGCACCCCCCGGGGCGTCTGGACGTACTTCTCGTTGGTGACCCGGCTCACGGTGGACTCGTGCATGCTGATGACCTCGGCCACCTCCCGCAGGGTGAGGGGCTTGAGGTACTCGACGCCCTTCTCGAAGAAGGCCCGCTGCCGGTCCACGATGAAGTTCATCACCTTGAGCATGGTCTGGCGCCGCTGCTCGATGGCCTGGATCATCCAGTTGGCGCTGTTCAGCTTGTTGGCGATGAACTCCCGGTTCTCGGGGGTGAGCTTCTTCTTGTCGCGAGCCACGTCCTGGTAGGAGCGGCTCAGCCGGAGCCGGGGTACCCCGCCGTCGTTCAGGCTGACATGGTACTGCCCGTCGACCTTGTCCACGATGAGATCGGGAATGATGTAGCCATCGCTCCGGTTGGCGTACTTGAGCCCGGGCTTGGGATCGAAGCGGGAGAGGGTATCCCCCGCCGCCTGAACCTTCCCGGCCTCGACCCCGAACCGCTTGGCCAGCTCATTCCACCGGTGGGCGATCAGGTCCTGGAAGGCCTCGGCGATCAGCCGGTAGGCCAGCGAATCGGTCTCGCCCGCCTCGCGGAGCTGGAGCAGCAGGCATTCCCGGAGATCGCGCGCGCCCACGCCGGGAGGATCCAGCTTCTGGATCAGCGCCAGCATCTCCTCCAGCTCCGCGGCGGTGTAGTAGGGCACCCCGGGCAGGTTTCCCCGGGGAGTCGGGCGGGGCGCCTCGGCGGGCTTGCCGTCGGGCTTGGTCTCCTTGGCCGGCCGATCCGCGTTGGGATCCGGCATCCCGATCCAGGTCGGATCGGGGGCCAGCGCGTCGGGGGGCAGCGATTCCTCTTCGTCTTCGTCCTCGCCGGCGGCCGCGCCGGGCCCCGCGTGACTCTCCAGCAGCAGATTCACCGAGTCGAGGATCTCGGGCATCGGCGCGATCAGGTACCCTTCGTCGTTCAGGTTGCCGAGGAATTCTTCGCTCAGCAGCTGCTGCCGGGTGGTCAGGTCCATCATCTGGAGCTGATCCCGGAGGTGGTCGATCAGGTCCTTGGTCTCGACGCAGACCGGCTCGAGGTATTCCTGTTCCTCGTACTGCTGCTTCTGCCCGCCGACGTCGAAGCCGTTGAGCAGGATCTCCTCCCAGTCGATCTCCTCCTCCTTCTCGGCCTTTTCCTTTTCCTTTTCTTTTTCTTTTTCGGCGGTCTCCTTGCCCTCGTCCTCGTCCTCCGGCTCCAGCAGCTCGAGGAAGGGGTTGGTGAGCAGCTCCTGCTTGAGGTGCTGCTGCAGGTCCATCATGGGCATGTACAGCATGTCCATGGCCTGGTACAGCCGCGGATTGATCCGGAGCTCCTGGCGGAGCCCGGTCTGCTGGGAAAGTCCGGTTCTCACGCGTCTTTCTCCATGCGATTCCGCAACCGGGCCGTCATGGTAGGCCCGAGATAGAGTTCGGCCACCTGCTCGTTATAGACCAGCTCCCGGACGGTGCCGGCGGCCCGGACTTCGCCTTCGTACATGATATACGCCCGGTCCACGATCTCGAACATGTGCTCCACGCTGTGATCGGTGATCAGCACCCCGATCCCGCGGTGCCGGAGCCCGGTGATGATGGTCTGGATGTCGTGCACCGCGATGGGGTCCACCCCGGCGAACGGCTCGTCCAGCAGCATGAACTTGGGCTCGGTCACCAGCGCGCGGGTGATCTCCAGCCGGCGCCGCTCGCCCCCGGAGAGCGAGTAGGCCCGGCTGCTCCGCAGGTGCTTGATCGAGAGCTCGTCCAGCAGCCGCTCCAGCCGTTCCCGCCGCGCACTCCGGGAGAGCGGCAGGGTTTCCAGAATCGCCAGGACGTTCTCCTCCACCGTCATCCGCCGGAACACCGACGGCTCCTGGGCCAGGTAGCCGATGCCTTCCCGAGCCCGGAGGTACATCGGCTGGCCGGTGATGTCCTGGCTGTCGAGCGCGATGCGGCCGGCGTCGGGACGGATCAGCCCGGTGATCAGGTAGAATGTCGTGGTCTTCCCCGCCCCGTTGGGGCCGAGCAGTCCGACGATCTCGCCCTGGGAGACCTCGACCGCCACGTCCTTGACCACCATGCGCCGCTTGAACGACTTGCGAAGCCCGCTGGCGACGAGGAGGCTGGGCCCGGCGCCGTTGCCGTTGTCGTTCATCGCAGGAAGCCGGGCCGGGGACGCACCGAATCGCGGCGGGGGCGGAGGCTGTCGACCCGCAGCAGCTGGGGCTCGAGCTGATATCCATCCACGTTGCCGGTCATCTCGACCTTCTCGACCTTGAGGGAGTCGGTTCCCTGCATGGTCAGGATGATGCGGTCGGCCCGGGCATAGTGGAGGGACGGACGACCGCCCGGCGCCCCCGCCTTGGTCACCCGGTAGAACGACCTCGCCGAGCCGTTCCCTTCCAGCCGGCGCAGCAGGGCCTTCTTTTCTCCCGGCCCGGGGGATTCGGAAAACATCGCGGCAATCGAGTCGGCCGAGAGGTAATCGCGATCGCCCTGAACGGAGTCGGGCCGGAACCCCACCCAGGCGCCCCGGTAGGCGCGCAGCGCCTTGAGCTGCTCGTCCGGCGTGTCGATGGCCAGCGAATCGCCCCGCACTTCGTATTCGTCGGCCAGGGCCCGGGGACGCGGGGCGCTGCCCCAGGCCAGCGTCTGGACCACCTTGCGCCCCTCGAGTCGGAGGGCGATGGTGGCCGCGAGCAGGTCGAGGTTCCGGCTGGTGAGGGTGGTGGCGCTGTCCCGGCCCACGATCCCGGTGAGCTCCCGCCGGGTGAGCGCGAGATCGATCCGCTTCCCTGCCAGCGCGAAGCTGTCCTCCACCGCCCGGCGGATGGAAGCGTGCCCGATCAGCGCGCCGGCGCTGCCTTTCCCGGTATCGAGCTGCATCGAGTCGCTCCGGCCCTTGAGGTCGGAGCGGTCGATGGTGACGGTGCCGCCCGCCCACATCAGGTCCTCGCCCCGCATCCGGATCCGGTCCGCCACCACGACGTAGGGATCGGAAGGCCGGTTGGCCGAATCCCGCGCCGCCAGGGTGAGGGTGGGGCGCTGGTCGGCGTAGACTTCTTCCTCTTCCTGCATGCCCCGGATCCGCCGCATGTAGTCGGCGGAGGGCCCGCGAAGCTCGGAGCCGTCGCGTAAGTCGCGGTAGTGAACGTTGCCGCGGGCCTCCCAGCGCTCGCTGTCCTTGTAGTAGGTGCCGAAATCGGAGGTGACCCTCGCGGCTTCGTCCTGGAAACGGAAGTTGCCGATGAATTGCACCACCTGGCCCTGGTAGGAGGCGATACTGTCGCTCCAGATCCTGACGTTCTGGCCCCGGCAGCTCAGCTGCACATCCCCGCCGGCGAAGTAGTTGGTGGTGTTGGTACCGAAGACCGTGGTCGAGACCCCCTGCCGCGCCACATGGTCGATCTGGAGCGTGCAGCGGCGGCCCTGGGCCGCGAGTGGGCTGGCAACGCCAAGCGTCGCTACCAGCGCCAGCACCGCAGTGGGGCGAGTCACAGCGAATCCCGCCGTTGCCCGGGTAGCAGAAAGCCCTGGCCCTTCTGGGTGCCCCGGGGCTGCTGCACGACCACGTTGTTGAACCCGATATCCGAGACCGCATGGTTGCCGGTGAGCCGGCCGGTGGGACCGTCGGCGATAAACGCGGTGTCGATGGTGATCTGGTTGGCCTGCTTGTCGTAGATCAGGTGCTCGGTGGTGAGCCGCCGGCCGTCGGGCGAGGTCGCGATCACGTGGCCGCGGGCCTCGAGCCGGTTGCTGTAGGTGCCCAGCACGCCCTTGTCCGCCATCAGGGTGCTCTTGAGGTTTCCCTGCTCGTCGAAGAACAGGATCTTCATCCGGCGCAAGTCGGTGATGGCCTGGTTCTGATAGACATAGGCAGTCTCGGCCTCCACGTAGCTCCGCCGGATCCCCTCCGAGGTGATCGTGGTGGTCATCTTGAGCAGCCGCTGATCGGCGCTGTCGGCGGTCTGGGTCGAGGCGGTGGGGCGGACGCCGGCGTCGGTGCATGCGAGGGCGAGCGCGAGCGCGATGATGGCTGGACGGCTGGACGGCTGGACGGCTGGGAACAGCCTTGAGAAGGCTCTTCCCGTTGACCGTTGACCGTTGACCGTTGACGCTTTCATACGGCGCCGGCTCTCATGAGATCATGCAGATGGACCACCCCCAACACCCGGTCGCCCGGATCCAGCACCGGCAGCGCCATGATGCCGGCGCGCTCCATCAGGCCGACCGCCGCGGCGGCGAAATCGTCGCTGCGACAGGTTTTCGGGGTGGCGGTCATGACCGCGTCCACCCGCAGCGCCAGAAAGTCGGGCTCCCGCCCCGCCACCCGGGAGAGATCGCCGGCGGTGATCACCCCGGCGAGCCGATCATCCTCGCCCACCAGCGCGATGCCCCGGTGCCGGGCCAGCGCCACCACCGCGTCCCGCATGGTGGCCGAGGGCGGCAGGAGCGGCGCCGCCTGCTGCATCACGTCCCGCACCCGGAGCAGCAGCTTGCGGCCCAGCCGGCCGCCGGGATGCAAGCGGGCAAAATCCTCCCGGGCGAAGCCCTTCACTTCGAGCAGGGTCACCGCGAGGGCATCGCCCAGGGCGAGCGCGACGGTGGTGCTGGTGGTCGGGGCCAGGTCGTGGGGGCAGGCCTCTTCCGGCACCCCGGCATCGAGCACGACCGCGGCGGCACGGGCCAGGGTGGATTCGCGATCGCCGGTCAAGGCGATGACCGGGACCTGGAGCCGCTGCAGCGCGCCCAGCAGCCCGACCAGCTCGTCGGTCTCCCCGCTCTTGCTCAGGACGATGGCGATATCCCGCGGCCCGACTCCGCCGAGATCACCGTGCAGGCTGTCCACCGGGTGTATCCAGGAGGCGGGGGTTCCGGTGGACGTCAGGGTCGCGGCGATCTTCCTCGCGATGAGCCCGGACTTGCCGATGCCGGTCACGATCACCCGTCCCTCGCACCCCCGGAGCAGCTCCACCGCGCGGCTGAAATCGCCGTCGAGCGCGTCGGCGGCCGCGCCCAGCGCGTCCGCCTCCAGGCGGAGCACCCGCCGTCCCGCCGAGATCAGCCGGTCGGAGGCCATGGCATCGTCTCCCCCCGCTCGGCCAGGTAGGACCGCACCGCCTGGTCCCATTCTCCCCTGGCCTGCAGAATCCCCTCCACCACTTCGCGCACCGCGCCGTGGCCCCCGCTCGCGCTGGTGACCCAGTGGGCGATCGCCCTCGCCTCGGGACGCCCGTTGGCTACCGAGATCGCGAGTCCCGCCCGCCGGAGGATCGGCAGGTCCGGAAGATCGTCCCCCACGTACGCCAGCTCCGCCCATCCCAGCCCCTTTTCCTCGAGAATCCGCTCCAGTGCCGGAAGCTTCCTGGCCTTGTTCTCCTGGAGCACCGTCGCAATCCGGAGCTCTTTGGCCCGCAGCTCGGTGGCTTCCGAATGGCGCCCGCTGACCCATGCCACCTCGATGCCGGTATTCCGCAGGAGGCCCAGTCCGAGGCCATCCTGGATGTCGAACCGCTTGAACTCGACCCGCTCCCCGTTGAGCGGCGCGATCCAGATCCCGTTGTCGGTGAGCACGCCGTCCACATCCAGCGCGAGCAGCCTGATCCGCCGGGCGACTTCCGGCGTGATCACGCGGGTTCCCGCGCCGCGCGCCAGATCCGGAGGGTGCGTGCCAGCAGCGGCTCGAGCTGGTCCAGCGGCCACTGGGTCTCGGCATCGCTCAGCGCGCGGGCCGGGTCGGGATGGGTTTCCAGGAAGAACCCGTCCGCCCCACCTGCCGCCGCCGCCGCCAGCAGGCCGGGGATGTGCTCCCGCATGCCGCCGCTCGATCCCCCTGCCCCCTGCCCGGGCTGCTGGACGCTGTGCGTCGCGTCGAAGATCACCGGGGCGCCGGTGACCCGGCGGAGGCGTTCCAGATTCCGGAAGTCCACCACCAGGTCTCCGTAGCCGAAGAAGGTGCCCCGCTCGGTCACCGCCACCTCCCGGGAGCCGCCCTCGCGCACCTTCTCCAGCGAGCCGGCCATCGCGCCGGGCGCCATC
>DATCXX010000374.1:0-3932 GCA_036565615.1 Gemmatimonadales bacterium
CCCCGCGGCGGGCGCCGGGCCTGCCGCACCCTGGGTACGCCGGAGCCGGATCGCGAAATTCGCGGCGGTGGCGTCGAGCAACGGAATCCGCGGCGTGGAGGTGGCGCTCCAGCTCATGACCCGGGGAACCGACACGCTCGACGCGGGGGTGGAAGGGGTCAAGATCCAGGAGCTCGATCCCAAGGACAACTCGGTCGGCTACGGCGGATTGCCCAACGAGGAGGGCGTGGTCCAGCTCGATGCCAGCTGCACTCACGGACCCAGCAAGCGGGCCGGGGCGGTGGCCTGTCTCGAGGGGATCAAGACCCCCAGCGAAGTCGCCCGGCTGGTGCTCAAGTATACCAATCACATCCTGCTGGTCGGCGAGGGGGCCAAGCGCTTCGCGCTCTCCTACGGCTTTCAGGAGGAGAATCTGCTGACTCCGGAATCCCGGGAGCTGTGGCTCCGCTGGCGGGCGAACCGCGGAGCCGCCGACGACTGGGTGAATGTGGATGAGCGAACCCCGCCGATGGCTCGGCCGACCGGCACGATCAACATGAACCTGGTGAACGAGAAGGCAGAAATCTCCTCGGTCACCACCACCAGCGGCCTGGCCTGGAAGATTCCCGGACGCTCGGGCGATTCGCCCATCGTCGGCGCGGGGCAGTACACCGACGGCGAGGTGGGGGCGGCGGGCTCCACCGGGCTCGGCGAGGCGAACATCATGGTGTGCGGGGGATTCCTCACCGTGGAGCACATGCGCCAGGGGATGAAGCCCACCGATGCCTGCCTGGCCACGCTCAAGCGGGTGGTGGCAATGACCCCGCCCCGGCTGCTCGGCCCCGGGAACCGGCCCACTTACCAGATCCAGTTCTACGCGGTCAACAAGGCGGGCGACTACGGGTGCGCAGGACTCTATCCGACCCGCTATGCGGCCTGCGACGACAGCAACGGCGCCCGGGAGCTGGACGGCGCGCACCTTTTTGAACGGCGCTGACCGGGTGGGTCCCCGGATTCGTGCTCTGGCCGCCCTGGTGGGCGCCGCGCTGGTCGCGGCCCCGCTTGCGGCGCAGGACTCCACCGCCGCGCCGCCCGACCGGGCGCCCTGGCGCACCAACTATTTCCCCTACCTGATCGGCAACCCCGCCACCGGGCTCATGCTGGTGGCCCACCTCGATCACTTCCGGCAGGCCGACTACTTCGCGCGGGTCCCCAACGATGCCTTCGTTGCGGTGGATGCCGGGATCAGCGCCCAGGGCAGCCGCTTCCTCATCGGCCGGTTCCGCGCGCCCCAGCTGGTGAACGGATGGCGGTTCGCCGTGGACGCCGGTGCTTCCCGGGAGTCCCGGTTCGGCTACTCCGGGTTCCTGCCCACCGATTCGATGCCGGAGCACAATGAAGACCGGGTCCATCGCACCCGCTATCTCGTGAAGGCCGAGGTCACCCGGAAGATCAGCGGCCCCCTTGCCATCGCGGCAATGGCCGGTGTGGAGCGCACCCGCTGGAGCAGGCTGCCCGGCACCACGGCGTTTGCCGCCGACTACGGGGACGATCAGGTCGAAACCGGGGGGGTCGGACGAGTCAGCCTGGTGCTCGACGTCCGGGACCGCGAGTTCCTCACCGGCAAGGGCCTCCTCGCGGAAGCCGGCCTGCTCATTGGCGGGGGAGGAGAGGACCGGGACGGCGACGTGGTGTCCCGGGGAGCCTATGGCGGGTGGTACGCCCACCTGCGGGGCTACGTGAGTCCCCGCTCCGGCACGCTGCTCGCCGCGCGGCTGGCGGCCCGGTCGCTGGGCGAGACGGCGACCCTCCAGGCCCGGAACACCCTGCCGGGATGGGAGGGCGACGTGGACGCACTGGGTGGACCCCATGCCCATCGCAGCTTCCTCCCGGGCCGAATGGCCGGCCGGGGGCTGCTGCTGGGAAGCTTCGAAGTCCGCCATAACCTGCTCGATGTGGGTGACTACGGTGCCGTCACCGCGATCGGATTCCTCGATGGCGGGCGGACATTCGAGGAAGATTTCAGCTTCACCACCAGCGGGTGGAAAGTCGGCGGCGGCGGTGGCGTGGCCCTCCGGGTCCTGCGATCGTCGCTGCTGGTGTTCAATTTTGCCGGGGGGCCGGCCGGCTTCAGCTTCTCGATGGGGACGGGGTGGGCGTTTTAGCGGTGAGAGTGAGACGTGAGAGGTGAGAAGGCATCTCCCGTCTTCGGTTTTACGTCTCACTTCTCACGTCTCACCGCTTACCGAGGTTCAGTCGAGCTTCATCCTCCGCACCAGCTCCGCAAACCGCGGATCGCCCCGGATCGGCTCCAGCAGCGGCTCCACGTTGAGATAGGTCAACCATCCGCGCCGCTCGGCGTAGGCTTGCTCCAGCCAGTGGAACGTTCCGTCGGTGTCGCCCAGGACGATGTGCAGCCGGGCCAGATCCACCGGTGACACGTAGCGGGTGCGTGCCAGCTCAGTAAGGCTCGCGAGAGCGCGCTCGGCCTCCTCGCGGCGGCCCTGGAGCACGGCCAGGTGGCCCAGCGCGGCGAACGCATGGTGATTGGCGCCCCGCGCCCCCGCATCCGCCTCCCGCAGCGCGATCTCGGCCTCCTGGTAGCGCCCCGCCTGGATGAAGGCGAGCCCCAGCACCCACTGGGTCTCTTCGCTCACCGGATTCATCGCCAGGGCGCGCTGGAGCTGCTCGATCGCTTCCCCGGTGCGCTGGGCCACGTAGAGCAGCCAGCCCAGCGACCGGCAGATCGACACCGAGGCGGGATCGAGCTCCAGCGCGATGCGGCCCTGGGTGATCGCCTCGTCGGTCCGTCCCATGGCGATCAGCAGCCAGCCGTACCACTGTCGGGCCGTGGGGTACCTCGGATTGAGCTCGATGGCGCGCAGGAAGTGGGTTCCCGCCGCTTCCCAGTCCCAGTCGTGGATGAAGAGAACCCAGGCCAGCGAAGTGTGCGCTTCCGCCAGTCCTTCATCGAGGGCGAGGGCCCGGCGGGCTTCCTCCCGGGCCCGGCGCATCCCCTCGGTGACCGGAGCGCCGCGATAGTCCACCTCCAGCGCGTAGCAGTCAGCCAGGCCGCTGTACGCCAGCGCGTATCCGGGATCCTCCCGGGCCGCCTCCTCGAAATACTGGACCGCTTCCGCAAGGCCTTCCCGGGTCCGCTTGTTCCAGGCGAAGCGTCCCTTCAGATACAACTGCCAGGCGCGGAGGTTCTCGGTGTACCTCCGGGAAACCGGATCGCCCAGGTCGCCGAGGAAGGTGGCGCGGAGGGTGCTCACGATGGTGCGGGCCATCTCCTCCTGGAGATCGAAGATGTCGTCCATCCTCCGGTCGTAGCGCTCCGACCAGAGCAGCCGCCCGTCCTTCACCTCGGTCAGTTGAGTCGTGATCCGGACCCGCGACTCGGCGCGCCGCACCGTCCCCTCGAGCACCACGGCGGCGCCCAGCTCGGCGCCCAGCACCGGCAGGCTGTCCTTGCGGCCCTTGAGCGCAAAGACCGAGGTTCGCGACGCCACCCGGAGGCCGGGGATGTTGGCCAGCGCGTTGATCAGCTCGTCGGTGAGCCCGTCGCTCAGGTATTCGTTTTCCGGATCGGGGCTCCCATTCACGAACGGCAGCACCGCCACGAACCGCTCGGTCCGGTGCACCGCGGGATACTCGGCGCTGGGCGCGATCAGCGCGGCGGCAAACTCGGCCGTGCCGGCAAAGCGATTCTCCGGCTCCTTGGCGAGGGCCCGGAGCACCGCCCGTTCGACCTGCTCCGGGATGGTGGGGCGGCGCTGTCGGAGCGGCGGCGGCGGCTCGACCAGGTGACGGCTCAGAATCCCTTGGGCGCTCCCTCCGGTGAAGGGAGGCTCGCCGGTCAGCGTCTCGTAGACCACACAGGCCAGCGAGTACAGGTCGCTGCGGCCGTCGAGCTCCCGCTCCGCCGCGGCCTGTTCCGGGCTCATGTAGGC
>DATCXX010000376.1:0-7995 GCA_036565615.1 Gemmatimonadales bacterium
GAGCGCACCAACGTCACCGGCTCCCGCCGGTTTGCCGCCCTGATCCTCGAGGGGAAGTTCGACGCGGCGCTCCAGGTCGCCCGTCAGCAGGTGGACAACGGCGCCCAGATGCTCGACGTCAACATGGACGAGGGGATGCTCGACTCCGAGCGCGCCATGGGAACCTTCCTTCGGCTGATCGCGTCCGAGCCCGACATCAGCAAGGTTCCCCTGGTCATCGACTCCTCCAAGTGGTCGGTGATCGAGGCCGGGCTCCGCTGCGTCCAGGGCCGGGGCGTGGTCAACTCCATCTCCATGAAGGAGGGCGAGGCCGAGTTTCTCCGCCAGGCCCGGCTGGTCCGGCGCTACGGCGCCGCGGTGATCGTGATGGCCTTCGACGAGGAGGGCCAGGCCGACACGGCGGAGCGGAAGTTCGCTATCGCCCGGCGGGCGGCCCGGCTGCTGGTGGAAGAGGCGGGATTCGCGCCCGAGGACATCATCCTCGATCCCAATATTTTCGCGATCGCCACCGGGATCGAGGCCCACGACAACTATGCGGTGGAATACTTCGAGGCCACCCGCCGGATCAAGGCCGAGCTTCCCGGCGTCCGGGTAAGCGGCGGGGTCAGCAATGTGTCGTTCTCCTTCCGCGGCAACGACCCGATCCGGGAGGCGATTCACACGGTGTTCCTGTACCACGCCATCCGGGCCGGCATGGACATGGGGATCGTGAACGCCGGGGCGCTCCCGATCTACAGCGACATTCCGGCCGAGCTGCTCGAGCGGGTCGAGGACGTGGTGCTGAACCGCCGCCCCGATGCCACCGAGCGCCTGCTCGCCGTGGCGGATCAGGTGCGGGGCCGCACCGCGGGCAAAGGGGCCGATCTGGCCTGGCGCGCGCTCCCGGTCCGGGAGCGGCTGATGCACGCGCTGGTCGAGGGAATCGACGCTTATGTGGTCGAGGACACCGAGGCGGCCCGGCTTGCGCTGGGGCGGCCCATTCAGGTGATCGAAGGCCCCCTGATGGACGGCATGAACGTGGTCGGAGACCTGTTCGGCAGCGGAAAGATGTTCCTGCCCCAGGTGGTGAAGAGCGCCCGGGTGATGAAGAAGGCGGTAGCCTACCTGGTGCCGTTTCTGGAGGAGGAGAAGCGCGCCCGCGCGGCCGAGGGTGGGCCCGGAGCGCCGCCGGCCCGGCCCAAGGGGAAGGTGCTGATGGCCACCGTCAAGGGCGATGTCCACGACATCGGCAAGAACATCGTGGGCGTGGTGCTCCAGTGCAACAACTATGAGGTCATCGATCTGGGGGTGATGGTCCCCTGCGCGAAGATTCTGGAAACCGCCCGCCGGGAGAAGGTGGATGTGATCGGTCTGTCCGGACTCATCACCCCGTCGCTCGAGGAAATGTCGTTCGTCGCCGAAGAGATGGCGCGGGAGGGTTTCACCCTGCCCCTGCTGATCGGGGGCGCGACCACCTCGCGGGCCCACACCGCGGTGAAGATCGCACCCCGCTACCCCCACGCCGTGGTCCACGTGCTGGACGCTTCCCGCGCGGTCGGCGTCGCCGGCAATCTCCTGAGCGACACCCTCCGGACCGAGTTCGAGGCCGGGGTGCGGGCCGAGTATGACGCCCTCCGGCAGGAGCGGGCCGCCCGCGGCTCGGGAGACCGGCTGGGGACCCTCGCCGAGGCCCGGGCGGCGCGCTTCGTCCCGGCGAGGGCGGAGCTGCCCCCCCGGCCTTCGTTTCTGGGCACCCGGATCTTCGAGGACTACCCCCTGGCGGAGCTGGTCGACCGGATCGACTGGACCCCGTTCTTCCAGACCTGGGAGCTGCCCGGACACTACCCCGCCATCCTCGAGGACCCGGTCACCCGCGCGGCGGCAGCCCCGCTCTACGAGGACGCCCGCCGGATGCTCGACCGGATCGTGTGCGACCGGCTGCTCCGTGCCCGCGCCGTCATCGGCTTCTGGCCCGCCGCCGCCGCGGGGGACGACATCGAGCTCTACACCGACGAGCGCCGCTCGGAGGTGCTCCGGGTGGTGCACACCCTGCGGCAGCAGATGAGCAAGTCGCCCGGCCGCCCCAACCTGGCGCTGGCCGACTACCTGACGCCCCGCGGCAACGGCCCCCCTGATTACCTGGGCGGCTTCGCGGTCACCACCGGCCACGGGCTGGCCGAGCTGGTTGCGGGTTATGAGGGCGCCCACGACGACTACTCCGCCATTCTCGCCAAGGCGCTCGCCGACCGGCTGGCCGAGGCCTTCGCCGAGCGGATGCACGAGCGGGTCCGGCGGGAATTCTGGGGCTACGCCCCGGACGAGCAGCTGAGCAACGAGGAGCTGGTCGGAGAAGCCTATCAGGGCATCCGTCCCGCCCCCGGCTATCCCGCCTGCCCCGACCACACCGAGAAGGAGATCCTCTTCGAGCTGCTCGATGCCGAGCAGGCCACCGGCATCCGGCTGACCGAGAGCTTCGCGATGACCCCCGCGGCTGCGGTCAGCGGCTGGTACTTCTGGCACCCGGAGGCCCGCTACTTCGGCGTCGGCAAACTGGGCCGCGACCAGGTCGAGGACTACGCCCGCCGCAAGGGCATGACGGTCGAAGCCGTGGAGCGCTGGCTGGCGCCCAATCTCGGCTACGAGCGGGGCACCCGATGACGACGCTGCGAGAGCTGCTGGCGGACGGGCGCACCCACCTGTTCGACGGGGCGATGGGGACCGTGCTGTACGGGCGGGGAGTGTTCCTGAATGTGTGCTATGACGAGCTCAACCTCCGCCAGCCCGACCTGATCCGCGACATCCACCGGGAGTACGTCCGGGCCGGAGCCGACCTCATCGAGACCAACACCTTCGGCGCCAACCCCCGGAAGCTGGCCCAGTACGGGCTGGGGTCGGACACCGAGGCAATCAACCGGGCGGCCGCCCGGCTGGCCCGCGAAGCCGCCGGCACCCGAGCCGCGGTGGTGGGGGCGATCGGTCCGCTCGGCATCAGGATCGAGCCGTTCGGAGAAACCTCGGTCGAAGAGGCCCGCGCCGACTTCCGCCGCCAGGCCGAAGGCCTGCTCGAGGGCGGGGTGGACGGGTTCATCCTCGAAACGTTCAGCGACGTGGAGGAGCTCCGCGCCGCTTTCCTGGCGGTACGTGAGGTCACCGATCTGCCGATCATCGCCCAGATGACCATCGGGACCGACGGACGGACCCATTACGGGACCGCGCCCGCGGTCTTCGGCCCGATCCTGGAGCAGCTGGGAGCCGACGTGATCGGGGTCAACTGCTCGGTGGGTCCCCACGGGGTGCTCGAGGCGGTGGAGCAGCTGGCCCCGGTGGTGACCCGGCCGATCTCGGCCCAGCCCAACGCCGGGCTGCCCCGCGACGTGGGCGACCGCAAGATGTACATGGCCTCGCCGGAATACATGGGCACCTATGCCAAGCGGATCGTCGAGGCGGGAGCGCGTTTCGTGGGCGGATGCTGCGGCACCACCCCCGAGCACATCAAGGCGATGGCGGGCTTCGTTCACTCCGTCGCCCCGCGGCATGTGAGTGCCGCGCCCACCGCCGAGCAGACCGCCACCGGCGTCGACCCCCTGCCGCTGGCGGAGCGCTCCCACTATGGATCCAAGCTCGCGGGGGGAGAGTTCATCACCACGGTGGAGATCGTTCCGCCCAAGGGGGTGGATCCGGCCCCGATGTTCGCGCAGTGCCGGGCCCTGAAGGCCGCGGGCGTCGATGCGGTCAACGTGCCCGACGGTCCCCGCGCCCAAAGCCGGATGGGGGCGCTGCTCTCGGGACTGATGATCGAGCGGGAAGTGGGCCTGGAGACGGTGATCCATTACGCCTGCCGGGACCGCAACCTGCTGGGGATGCTGTCCGATCTGCTGGGCGCCGCCGCGGCCGGACTGCGGAATCTGCTGTTGGTGACCGGCGACCCGCCCAAGATGGGGCCCTACCCCGATGCCACTGCCGTATTCGATATCGACGCCATCGGATTGACCAATCTGGTGGCCCGGCTCAATCGCGGGCTGGATCCGGGACACAATCCGATCGGCGTACCTACCAACTTCGTGATCGGCGTGGGGGTCAATCCGGCGGCCCCGGACTTCGAGCGCGAGCTGCGGCGGCTGCACTGGAAGGTCGAGGCGGGCGCGGAGTTCGCGATCACCCAGCCGGTGTTCGATTTGGACCAGCTCGACCGGTTCCTGAAACAGGTGGAATCGTTCCGGCTTCCGATCATCGGGGGAATCTGGCCGCTGGTCTCGCTCCGCAATGCGGAATTCCTGGCCAACGAGGTGCCCGGGGTGACGGTGCCGGAGGAGGTGCTGCGCCGGATGCGCCGGGCCAGCGAGCGGGGCCGGGAGGAAGGGCTGGCGGAAGGGGTGGCGATTGCCAGGGAGATGCTATCAGCGGTGCGCGACCGGCTTCAGGGGGCCCAGGTGTCGGCGCCACTGGGCAGAGTGCCGGTGGCGCTGGAGGTGCTCGGATAGGCAATAGGCAATGGGCAGTGGGCAATGGGGGCCTCAAGGTTTTGCAGGCGAGCGTTGGAGGGCCCGGCGCAGCCGGGTGAGCAATCGGCCGACGTGGTCTGTGCAGGGCAGAATCTCCTCCACTGTTGAATCCCAGCGGTTTTCGATTCTTCTCACCAGCAGCAAGTGGGTCTGGAGCTCGCACAGGGAGCCTGTGGCGATCGAAAGGAATCGCAAATAGTCTCCGCGGCTCCGCCGCCCATAACCCTCCGCGATGTTGGAAGGAATTGATCCCGCCGCTCGACGTAACTGACTTGCGAGGGCAAAGAACCTGCGCGGTGGCAGCGCCTCGCAGAATTGATACACCGCGACCGCAAGGTCCATTGCCTTGTCCCAGACGACCAGGTCCCGGTACGTTTTGATGGTCGAGCGGGGCATCCGAAAAGATAGGGGTGGAATCGGGAACGTAGCGTGCCATTGTACCGCGGCCAGGACCTTTTGCCCGCGCCAGTGGTTCGACGCTTTGCCCACTGCCTATTGCCCATTGCCCATTGCCGGCAATCGAAAGGCTTCAATGTCGAACATTTTGATCTCAGCCCCAGCCCTCACCACCCTCTCGGAAGAGGAGATGCTCTTCCGCGACACAGTTCGTGAATTCGCCGAAACCCAGGTGCGGCCCCACGTGGCCGAGATGGACGAGGCGGGAAAATTCCGCCCCGACCTGATCGCGAAATTCTTCGAGCTGGGGCTCATGGGGGTGGAGGTGCCCGAGCAATGGGGTGGCACCGGGGGCTCGATCTTTCTCGCCATGCTCGCTATCGAGGAGCTGGCCCGGGTCGATGCCTCGGCGGCGATCTACGTGGACGTCCACAACACCCTGGTCAACAACTGCCTCCTCCGCTGGGGCAGCGAGGAGCAGAAGGCCAGGCTGTTTCCCCGCATGACCGCGGGGCTGCTCGGCGCTTTCGCCCTCTCCGAGCCGGGCAGCGGCAGCGATGCCTTCGCGCTGCAGACCCGGGCCGAACGGGTGGCGGGCGGCTGGGAGCTCACCGGCACGAAATTCTGGATCACCAACGGGGCGGAGGCGGGGATCTTCATCGTCTTCGCCAACACCGATTTTGCCAAGGGCTACAAGGGCATCACCGGGTTTCTGGTGGAGCGGGATTTCCCCGGCTTCTCGGTCGGCAAGAAGGAATCGAAGCTGGGGATCCGGGCCTCCAGCACCTGCGAGCTGATCCTGGAGCGCTGTCAGGTGCCCGATGCCAACGTGCTGGGGCCGGTCGGCGTAGGCTACAAGATCTCCATCGAGACCCTGAACGAGGGCCGGATCGGCATCGGCGCCCAGATGGTGGGCATCTCCCAGGGGGCGCTCGAGGCGGCGCTGGCCCACGTCAAGGAGCGGCAGCAGTTCGGGAAACCGATTGCCGAGTTCCAGGGGGTGCAGTTCCAGCTGGCGCAAATGCGGACAGACCTGGAGGCCGCCCGTCTAATGGTCTACAACGCCGCTCGTCTTAAGGATGGAGGGCGGCCCTTCGCGACCGAGGCGGCCATGGCCAAACTGTTCAGCTCCCAGGTCGCCGACCGGATCACCTCCAATTCCCTGGAGCTTTTCGGGGGGTACGGGTACTCCAAGGAATACCCGGCCGAGAAGTTCTATCGGGATGCCAAGATTGGCACGATTTATGAGGGGACCAGTAACATGCAGCTTCTGACGATCGCCAAGTCCATGCTCAAGGCCTGACGGGAATCTCATGCTCCAGCGCCGGTTCCGCTCTATCCTCGCCTGGGTCGCCACGTTGCTTGCAGCGGCGATGCCGCTCGGCGCGCAGGGGGCGACAGGAATCGATGCGGGCAAGCTTCAGCGACAGCTCGACACCTGGTACCAGCGCGCCGCCCGAACCAGCCGCGGCACCTGGGGGATCGCCGTGGCTACCCAGGACGGCCAGCTCCTCTGGGGCATCCAGCCGACCCGTCCGATGATCCCCGCCTCCACCGTGAAGCTGTTCACCACCGGGTATGCCCGCACCGTGCTGGGAAGCGAAGCCCGGCGGCGGACCAAGGTGGTCGGTGCCGGGCACGTGGACTTCGCCACCGGCGAGTGGATCGGTCCCTGGGCGCTCGAGCTCAACGGCGACGTGACCCTGGAGCGTCCCACCCATGGCGGCCCCACCCTTTCCGACCTGGCGGTCCAGCTCCACGCCGCCGGGATCCGGAAGCTGGTGGGCCCCCTCAAGGTGGTGAGTGCCGGAGGCGAGGCGGGGGCCAGCTATCCCTCCGCTTGGAGCGCGCGGCACCGGGGCCGGGTGTTCGCCCCGGTCATCGGGTCGCTCACTCTCGCCGAGAATGTGCTCAGTTTCTCGATCGCGCCGGGACGGAAGGTGGGTGAGAAGCCTCGGGTGGTCGGGGAGTCCCCCCTCGGGGTGAGCGAGCTGGTGGAGATTCGGGCCCGGACGGTGAGCGGCAGGCGGTCCCGGCTTCGCTATCAGACCGCTCCGGGCGGACGCTACATCGTCAACGGCACCATCGGCACCCGCGCCCGGGTCCGCCGGTTCACCAGCACCACCCACGATCTCCTGGCCCTGCTCGAGGCCAGCTGGTCCCGCGCCCTCCGGCTGGCCGGAATCGAATGGCAACGGACCCCGGCGATGGGCGGTCCCATGACCTTCGGCGCCGAACAGGTCCTGGCGGAAGTGAATTCCCAGCCCTTCGATTCCATCGCCACCGAGGTGAACCGGCGCAGCCTCAACATCGGCGCCGAGCTGATGCTTCGCTGGGCTGGTGGGGAGGAGAGCGCCGCCGACCGGCTCACCGCCCACGTCCAGGAGGTCACCGGCGACCAGAGCGTCAGGCTGGTGGACGGCAGCGGCCTGTCCCACGAAGACCGCGCCTCCCCCATGGCGTTCGTCTCCTACCTGGCCAAGTTCCCCCTCCTACCCGCCGGCCGGGGCTTCCCCATGCTGCTGCCGACCAACGGGAGCGGGACCCTCCGGAAGCTGGCCAGGGGCCTGCCCGGGCCAGGGGTGGTCCGGGCCAAAACCGGAACCCTGGGCGACGTGGCAACCCTGTCGGGTTACCTGGGGCGGCCCGACGGAGTGTTGCTCATTTCCCTCATGTACAACGGTCCCAGGGTCTCAACTGCCCGGTCGGAGCAGTGGCGGCTGTTCCGCCTCCTGGGCGCTGACGGTGTGGCCATCCCCCAGGACACCGTGGAAATCAGCGGACAGCTCGGCGGCGAAAGCCGGGAGCCCCCTACCCCCCAGCCGGTCCCCTGACGCCCCCCTGCGGGATTTGGCAGTTGAAAAACCGGGCTCACTGTGTTATTATGTGTTGATGCCGGATGCTTTTTTTGAGCGTCCGAGCAGGCTTCGGGAACGATGCATGGGGGTCGCTCTCATGGCGGCCCCCTTTGTTCGTTCAGCCGCTCTCCCGGATAGTCCGAGACAGCAGTGAAGCCCCCCAGCGCGAGGGGAAAGATCGCGAATCACAACATTGTAGTCGGTCAGTACCGTTTCGGGACTCCGATTACACACACAACAGGAGTAGGAAATGCGTACGA
>DATCXX010000386.1:0-5808 GCA_036565615.1 Gemmatimonadales bacterium
CCGCGCGGCCCAGCCCCCCGGTGCTCGCGGCGGCGGCCTCCACTTCGGCCAGGATCGCTTCCCGTTCCGCCGGATCGGTCCGGGTGATGAACCGGTGCCGCTCCAGGTTCCGGGCCAGCCGCACCCGGGTGGAGACCACCAGGTGGCTGCCGGGGCCGCTGGCTTCGAGCCAGGCCATCCCGCCGTCGGGGAGCAGGGAGAGATCGATCATTCCCGGTCCCGGAGCCGGTCGCGCAGCTCGGCGGCCAGCTCGAACTGCTCCGACTCGATGGCGCGGCGGAGCTGCTCCCGCAGCTCGCGGGCGCCGCCGTCCGACGGGGCAGCGGCTCGGGGGTGATCGGTGCCGGAATAACGCATCCCCGTGTGATGCGTGGAGCCGTGCAGTCGTCGCAGCAGCTCCCGGAGCGGCGCGTCGAACGCCCGATAACACTCCGCACAGCCGACCCGCCCGGTTTCCCGGAAATCCCGCAGCGTGGCGCCGCAGGTGGGGCAGCCGGTTTCCAGCGCGGCCGACAGCGGCGCATCGGGGTCGGTGCTCTCGCCCAGTGCGGCGAGAAATCCTCCCAGCGGCGTCTCGGAGAGGCCCAGACCGGTTTCGATACCCTTCTCCGCGGCGCACTGGGCGCAGAGGCTCACGGTGCGCACGTCCCCTTCGACGATCTGGGTCAGGCTGACCACGCCTTCCCGCTCGCCGCACGCATTGCACTTCATTCCGCACTCTCCGGAAACCCCGCCGGGGCGGCCGCGGCCAGCACGCCTTCACTGAGCCGCAACACCCGGTCCGCCCTCGCCGCGAGGGATCGGTTATGGGTCACGACGACCACCGCCGTGCGAAAGTTGCGTGCCAGCCCGGCGAACAGGGCGTGGAGCTGCTCGGCGTTGCGCTCGTCCAGGTTGCCGGAGGGCTCGTCGGCGAGCAGCAGCGCCGGCTCGCTCACCAGGGCCCGCGCCACCGCGGCGCGCTGCTGTTCCCCGCCGGAAAGCTGGGCCGGCAGGTGGCTCATCCGGGGGGCCAGCCCCACCAGCTCGAGCAGGGTGCGGGCCCGGTCCCGCGCCTCGGCCGGGGCCACGCCGCCGATCAGGAGCGGCATCGCGACGTTCTCCTGCGCCGAGAAATCCCGCAACAGGTGATGGAACTGGAACACGAAACCGATGCGCCGATTGCGCAGCTCGGCCAGGGCGTCGGGGCCCAGGGTGTCGTAGCCGGTGCCGTCCAGGGCGATCAGGCCCGAGGTGGGCCGGTCCAGCGCGCCGAGCAGGTGCAGCAGCGTGCTCTTGCCGGAGCCGCTCTCCCCGGTCACCGCGACGAATTCGCCGGTGGCCACGGCGAGGTCGACGCCCCGCAGCACCGCGATGGTGCCGCCGTCGCCCCCGCGATAGGACTTCCGCAGGTCGCGGGCCTCGAGCACGGTGCTCATTCGTGCCGGATCGCTTCCACCGGGGTGAGCCGGGACGCCGCGCGGGACGGGTGCAGGGTGGCGACGACCGCCACCAGGAAGCTGAACAGCACCACCGCGAGCACGTCGGGCACCTCGACATGAACCGGGAGATGATCGATGAAATACACCGCCGGGTCGATCCGGATCAGCCCGGAGCGGTCCAGCAGGTAGGAGACGCCGAGCCCGAGCACCAGCCCCAGCAGGGTCCCGGCCGCGCCGATAATGGCGCCCTGGGCCAGGAACACCCGCCCGATCGCGCGGGGCGGCAGCCCCATGGCCTGGAGAATGCCGATCTCCTTGGTCTTGTCGGCCACCACCATGGTAAGGGTGCCCACGATGTTGAACGCCGCCACCACCATGATGAAGCAGATGATCAGGCCCATCGCGAGCTTCTCCAGCTGCAGCGCGCTGAAGAGACTCTGGTTCTGGCTCTGCCAGTCCAGCGACCGGAACGGGTAGCCCAGCCGGGCCTGGAGCGAGTCGCCGACCTCGGGGGCCTTCCAGGGATCCCGGAGCCGGATCTGAATGCCGGTGACCGCATCGCCCAGCCCGGCGAATCGCTGCACCGTGGCCATGTCCATCACGGCGAATCCGTCGTCGTACTGATACATCCCGGTGTCGAAGGTGCCGGTGACTTCGAAAAACCAGAACTGGGGAATCCGCTGCCCGGTGGCGCGGTTGACCTGGATCGAGGCCGGAGAGACCAGCCGGACCACGTCACCCGGATACACCGAAAGCCGGTTGGCCAGCCGGTAGCCGAGCACGATCCCGCCGTCCAGGGTGTCGGAGCTGGTTTTGAAGGAGAGCCCGCCTTTGCTGACCTTGTCGGCCAGGGTGGTCACCGCCATCCGGCCGGTGTCGGGATCGAACCCGACCACATCCACCGCGGCGGGATACTCGGCCGAGTTGGTCACGATCGACTTGGTGAGCACCTCCGGCGCCGCGGCGATCACCTCGGGATGCTGCCGCACCGAATCGAGCGCTTCCCGCCAGTTGTCCATCTTGAGCGAGGAGCCGAAGGTGAGGATCCGGAGATGGGGGTTGGCCACCAGAATCCGGTCCCGGAGATCGTCCCGGAGGCCGTTCATCACCCCGAGCACCACGATCAGCGCCATGACCCCGATCGCCACCCCGCCCACCGCGATGATGGTGTTGAGGGTCGCGAAACGGGTCTGCTTGCGGCCCCGCATGTAGCGGACGGCAATCGCCCGTTCGAGCATCGTCGGAATGAGCATGCCTCGCTGGCTCCAGCCTTCAGCCTTCAGCCTTCAGCCATCAGTCGGCGCGCGGTCGACTGAAGGCTGAGGGCTGAGGGCTGAGGGCTCTGGTCGCATGGCCGGAAACAGAATCACATCGCGGATCGACGGCTGACCGGTGATCAGCATCACCAGCCGGTCCACCCCGATCCCCAGGCCCCCGGTGGGCGGCATGCCGTACTCCAGCGCCCGCACGTAATCGGCATCGAAGGGCTGCGCCTCGTCGTCCCCGGCGGCGCGCTGGCGCCCCTGATCCTCGAAGCGGGCCCGCTGATCGTCGGGATCGTTGAGCTCGCTGAAGGCGTTGGCCACTTCCCGGCCGTTTACGAAGAGCTCGAACCGCTCGGTGAGCGCCGGGTCGGTGCGATGCACCCGCGCCAGCGGGGAGAGCGCCTTGGGGTAATCCACCACGAAGGTCGGCTGGATCAGGTGCGGCTCCAGGAAGACCTTGAACAGCTCGTCCACCAGCCGGGCGCCCGCCATCTCGGCGGCCTCGTCGCGGGAGACTCCGGACTCGACCAGCCGCGCACGCATCTCGGCATCGGACGCGGTCCGGACGTCGAGCCCGGTCCGCTCCGCCAGGCCGGCCACGAATTCCACCCGCCCGAACGGCGGGGTGAAATCGATCGCCCGGCCCTCCACGGTCACCCCGGGGCCGCCGGTGCAGTGCTGCACCGCCCCGGCCACCAGTCCTTCGGTCAGCGCCATGACGTCGTGGTAGTCGGCGTAGGCCTGATAGCACTCCAGCATGGTGAATTCAGGATTGTGGGACCGGTCCATCCCCTCGTTGCGGAAGTCGTGCCCGATCTCGTAGACCCGCTCGAAGCCGCCCACGATCAGCCGCTTGAGATACAGCTCGTCCGCGATCCGGAGGTAGAGCGGCATGTCGAGCGCGTTGTGGTGGGTGACGAAGGGCCGCGCCGTGGCGCCGCCGTAGAGCGGCTGGAGGATCGGGGTCTCCACTTCCAGGAATCCGCGCTCCTCCAGGAACCGGCGGAAGAAGCTGATGGCTCTGGCGCGGGTCTCGAAGACCCGCCGCACCTCGGGGTGCACCGCCAGGTCGGCATAGCGCTGCCGGTAGCGGATCTCCGGATCGCTGAGGCCACCCCAGGTCTCGGCCCCCTCCTCGGTGAGCCGGGTTTTCCCCCGGGGCAGCGGCCGGAGGCTCTTGGCCAGCACCTCGAGCACCAGGGCCCGCACCGTGACTTCACCGGTCCGGGTGCGGAACAGGGTGCCGGTCACCCCGACAAAGTCATCCAGGTCGAGCAGCTCGGCGGTCTCCCAGCCCACTCCCAGGGCATCGCGCCGGAAGTACACCTGAATCCGCCCCGACGGATCCTCCAGGTGGCCGAACATGGTCTTGCCCTGCACCCGGAGCGCGGCGAGCCGTCCCGCCACCGCCACCATGGGACCGTCCTCCCCCATGGTGTCGTGGTAGAGCGCGGCTGCGTCGGCGGCGAGATGGGTGCGCTCGTAGCGATGGGCGTAGGGCTGAATCCCCCTGGCGCGCAGGGCGTCCCGGTTCTTCCGCCGGGCCTCCTCGACGTAGCTCCGTTCCGCAGGCGCGCTCACCGGGCGCTCCCGGCGGAACGCTTGAGCCAGGCCTGGATGAACTCGTCGAGGTCCCCGTCCATGACCCGCTGCACGTCGCCCACCTTGGTTTCGGTCCGGTGGTCGTTGACCATGGTGTAGGGCTGAAAGACGTAGGAGCGGATCTGGTTGCCCCAGGAGTTGTCGGTCTTGGTGGCCTCGATCACCGCGCGGGCCGCCTCCTGCTCCTCCAGCTTTTTCTGATAGATGGCGGCGCGGAGCATCTTCATGGCGGTGGCCTTGTTCTTTCCCTGGCTCCGCTCCTGCTGGCAGGCCACCACCAGCCCGGTGGGGATGTGGGTCAGCCGCACCGCGGACGAGGTCTTGTTGACGTGCTGGCCGCCCGCTCCGGAGGCGCGATAGACATCCATCTTGATGTCCTCCTCCCGCAGGTCCACCTCGATCGTGTCATCGATGTCGGGATAGACGAACACCGAGGCAAAGGAGGTGTGCCGCCGGGCCTGGGAGTCGAACGGCGAGATGCGCACCAGCCGGTGCACCCCCTTCTCCGCCTTGAGGAATCCGTAGGCGTACTCGCCCTTGATCTCCAGGGTCACCGACTTGATCCCGGCCTCGTCGCCCTCGACCAGGTCGAGCACGTTCAGCTGGTAGCCTTTCCGCTCGGCCCAGCGGCGGTACATCCGGGAGAGCATCAGGGCCCAGTCCTGCGATTCGGTGCCCCCCGCCCCGGGATGAATCGTGACGATGGCGTCGCCCGGATCGTCGGGTCCCGAGAGCAGGGTCTTGAGCTCGAACGACTGCAGGTCCCGGGCGATCCCCTCGAGCTCCTGCTCCAGCTCGGCAGTGAGCGCCGGATCGGGATCGGCGGCCAGCAATTCGTCCATGCCTCGCGCGTCGCCCAGCCGCTGGCTCAGGCTCTCGGCCGGCACCAGCCAGGTCTTGAGCGACTTGGCTTCCTTGACCGTGGCCCGGGCCCGGTCGGGATCGTTCCAGAAGCCCGCCTCGGCCTGCTCGCTCTCCAGTCTGCGGAGCCGTTCCTGCTTGCCGGGCAGGTCAAAGAAACTCCCGCAGCTCGAGGAGGCGCCGCTCCAGCTCGTCCACCCGCTCATCGGTGTTCGCCATCATGCCGCCCGCGGTTGAGAATGCACTTGCGATGCGAGCCGCCCCCCGCCGGTCGGCGTCGGAACGGCTCGCTCCCATGCGGCGAAATATAACTCAGGGAAAAACGGGCTGACCGTCCGCCAGGATCTCGTTGAGCGCGTCGGTGAAAAACGTGGTGGAATCGGCGAGCTCCCGGCCCACCTGGTCGACGTATTCATCCCAGCTTTTCCGGATTTCTTCCTCGAAGAGCAGCTTGAGCGACCCGTCCCGGAGCGCATCCCGTCGCTTGGCCGGGTGGTAGACGACGATGTCGCTGACCAGCGCCCGGGCCAGCCGGCGGGCGCGGGCTTCGGGGTCCTGGGACAAAAAGGGATTGGTCGGACGCCGGGGCGCTGAAGGCGCCGGGGACTGGTTGCTGGGGGCTGGGTACTGGGGCGTTGCGACAACGGCCGCCGGGGCGG
>DATCXX010000393.1:0-8331 GCA_036565615.1 Gemmatimonadales bacterium
CGATCGGGGCCCGCGCCGATCAGATCATCACCGGCACCGCCATCACCCTGGGGGCGATCGGACTCACCGGCACCATATATAGGACCGCCTTCGGACCCGGGGGGCCGGGGCTCACCCTGCCCACGCTGCCCGCGGTTCCGCTCCCCGGGCTGTCCGCAATTCCGGTGCTCGGACCGGTGCTGTTCGAGCAGCCGCTCCTGACCTACCTGGCGTGGCTCCTGGTGCCCGGAACGTTCTGGTTCCTGTTCCGGAGCTGGTGGGGGCTCGCGCTCCGGGCCACTGGGGAATCAGCCGAATCGGCCCGCGCGGCGGGCGTACCGGTGGAGCGGGTCCAGACGATCGCCACGCTGGCGGGCGGCGCGCTGGCGGGCCTGGCTGGAGCCACCCTGGTGCTGGCCCAGGTGGGGACGTTTGCCGAGAAGATGACGGCGGGGCGGGGGTTCATCGCCATTGCGATCGTGGTGCTGGGCCGCTGGCATCCGGTGGGGGTGCTGCTGGCGGCGCTGCTCTTCGGCGGCGCCAACGCGCTCCAGTTCCTGTTCCAGGCCATGGGGCTCGCCGTACCCTATCAGCTCTTCCTGGTCATGCCCTACGTGCTGGCGCTCGCGGCCCTGGCCCTCAGGACGAAGAAGTAACGAAGCGCCGGGCGTCCCGGCTCCCCAGAATCCCCGCGATCACGTCGTAGACGGTGTGCACCACCATGGCGACCACCAGAGTGCCGGTGAACGCCACCAGCCCGTGCATCAGGACGGCCATCGCGATCACGATTCCCACGCTCTTCCATTCCTGGGTGAGGTGGGCGAGTCCGAACGCAAGCGAGAGCACCGCGGCCGAGAGGATGGCGCTGCCGGTGGTCCAGGTGAGCAGCGCCATGCCCACCCCGCGATAGGCGGTCTCTTCGGCGATGCCCGCGGTCACCGCGGTGGCGAGGTAGAGGCTCCACTCGGTGGAGGTGCGGGGCATGAAAGCGAAGGCCGGCAGATTGCGGCGCTCCGCCTCGCTGCGGATGGCCTGGCTCACCCAGCGCAGGCCGAACGCCACGGTCAGTGCGGCGAGGCCGGCCAGCAGCTCCCGGGCTCCCAGGCGCTGGACGCGGAAGGGATCGAAGCCAAGAGTCCTTCCGGTGAGCCAGGCCAGGAGGAAGAGGGAGGCAAGCAGGATCAGGGTGCCGGTAAGAATGCCCGAGCGGGAGGGCAGCGGGGCAGTGCCCGGGGCCTCAGTCCCGCTTCGGGCGGCGCGGAGCCTCTGGGCGCTTCGCCAGGCCAGCCAGGGCAGCACCAGCAGCAGGGTAGCCAGCAGCAGGATGCCGGCTGCACTCATCGGTTACGTCTCACTACTCACATCTCACGTCTCACCGGATTCTCCCATACTTCCGCAGCGCCGCGAGCAGCCGGTCGTGCGGCAGGGCGTGTACCCGGTAGCCGTTGGCGCCGGTCATGGTTTCGGCGGCGAGCATCGCGTTCAGGATCGCTTCGGAGGTGGCGTCGATGGCTGCCTCGAAGAGGGGGTTGATGACGTCATTGGGAATCGCAGTGAGCGCGACCAGGCCGGTGTCGGCGGCGGCGTTGGGGTTGGCGGTGGAGAAGGCGAGGAAGATGTCCCCCGAGGAATTGCCGCCGATCCCGCCCATCCGCCCGATGCCCAGAGAGGCGCGCCGGGCGATCCGCTTGAGCTGATGGGGCAGCAGGGGTGCGTCGGTGGCGAGCACGACGATGATGGAGCCCTGGTCGGCGTCGGAGCCGGCGCCGCCGCCTGAGGAAGCGGAGCAAACCGGCCGGCCGGCGGTGCTGCCGTCGGGGAGAGGGGTGTAGCAGGGGAGCAGGTCGCGGATCTCCTCGCCCACCGGCGCTCCCGCCACCGAGAAGCGAGCGCGCCCCCCATAGTTGCACTGGACCAGCACGCCCAGAGTGTAAGGCCGGCCCGAGACGGTGATGCGCCGGGAGGAGGTGCCGGTGCCTCCCTTGAAAGCATGGCAGACCATTCCGGTCCCGCCGCCTACGTTGCCCTCGGGCACCGGTCCACCCCGGGCGCCGGCCAGCGCGGCGGCGGCGTGCTCCCGGGTCACATGAAAGCCGTTGATGTCGTTGAGGGGGCCGTCCCAGGTCTCGGCGACCACCGGGAGGGACCAGGTGAAGTCCTGACTCTTGCCGACGGCGTATTCCACGGTGGCGGCGTGGACCGCCCCCACGCTGTGGGTGTTGGTGATCATGACCGGACCGCCCAGGATGCCGGACTCCTCGACCCAGGTGGTGCCGGTCATTTCCCCGTTGCCGTTGAGGGTGAACCAGGCGGCGAAGACCGAGCGGTCGTCGTTCCTGCCCCGGGGAAGGATGGCGGTGACGCCGGTGCGGACCGGCCCCTGGCCGGGAACCAGCTTTCCGGCGCCCCGGATCAGGGTGGTGAGGCCTACCTCGACCCCGGTCACGTCGGTGATGGCGTTGAGCGGACCCGGAGTGCCGGCCTGGGGGATGCCGAGCTCGCGGGCCCGGGGTCGGGTCTGGGCGGCGGCGGGGGAGACGGCGGCCAGGAGGGCGAGGAGGATCAGGGCGCGCACGAACCGCTCCGGAATAGGGGTCGGTGAATGTATGACGGAGTGAGGATGAGAGCGAAGCCGGAAGCTCCGGGGTATCGTGAGAGGATGGGCCGGCAACTCGAGGTCTGGTCAGGGGGCCAGACCGGGGTGGACCGCGCCGCGCTCGATGCGGCGCTGGATCTCGGGCTCCCGATCGGAGGCTGGGTGCCCCGGGGCCGACTCGCCGAGGACGGGCAGGTGCCCGCGCGCTACAGTCAGCTTCGGGAGGCGGAATCTTCGGAGTATGCCACGCGGACTCGACTGAACGTGGAGGCCACCGACGCCACGCTGCTGCTCAGGATGGGCCAGGCAACCGGGGGCACGCTCGAGACCATGGAGACCGCTCGCGGCCTCGGGCGGCCGATGCTGGACATCGACCTTGAAGCCAACGACCCGGCAGCCGCGGCGAGGAGCGGGATTCAGTGGCTCGAAGCTCTCTTGACGACCCGGCCTTCACTTCGCCTCAACGTGGCAGGGCCCCGGGCCAGCCAGGCCCCGGAGGCCTATGCCCGGGCGAGGGCGGTGCTCGAGCGGGTCTTCGTTGGATTCCTGGCGGAGCCGCGAGGGGGTCGCTGACACCCTCAACCCGGTCGCGCGCCCAGCAAGCGGCCAATTTCTCGAAAATACCGGAAAGACAACGCCGCCTGGCCGAGGTGGAAGGGGAGCGGGCGCCGCCATACCGAGGTGAAGCTCGCGGCCAGCAGCCGGGTGACTCCCTCATCCCCGTAGACATCCAGGATGCGCTGAACGGTGCCGGCGAGCTCTTCGGGACCGGTTCGGAGCAGGCAGGTCGCGAGGAGCGCTCGCACGTCGTCGGCACGACGCCAGGCTTCCGGGCGACTCGGATCATGAACGGTCTCGAAGTCGAACCAGCGGGCGACGCCGGCCTCGAGATCGATCATCACGTTTTCGGCCATGGCGTCGCCGTGGGTAAATCCCCGGGTGTGGAACTCGGCGAGGGCGGCGACGGCCAGTGCGATCGCCCTGGTCCGGACCGACTCCGCGAGCTCCGGATCCTCCAGCAGGGTCGCCAGCGTCGCTCCGGGCAGGTGGGGCAGGACAAGCATCCCGTCGGCGTCGATCCGAATCGACGTGCCGCGGAGGCTCCGGTAGATCAGGCGCTCCCGCTCCTCCCAGTCCCGCTGGGGCAGAACCCGCACGCCGGTATCCAGCATCCTGACCAGGGCACCTCCCATCCAGACCAGGAGCGGCGCGTAGAACAGGCGATGCTTTCGCACCTGAGGCTCGCCGTCCCGGTAGACGATCCGGGTCTTCGCGTACCGCCCGGCCCGGAGCAGCCGACCCAGAGCCCCGCAGAGGAGATAGTAGACACGCTCCGCCAGCTCTCCCACGGGCCCCTCAGTCCCCGGAGAGCAGGCAGGCGATGCCGATAACGATCAGAACCGTTCCCACGACATGGAGGCGACGAACCTGCTCGTCGAGGAGGTAGACGCTCGCCAGGAGGATGAGCACGTAGGTGAGGCTGGTCAACCCGTACGCCCTCGATAAAGGCGCGACCCGGAGAACATAGAGCCAGCACAGGGTCGACCCGGTCCAGGCCACGAGGCCCGAGAGGACACGCAGGTCGCGGAAGGCGGCCAGCAGGAACCCGGCGCGGCCGAACCCGGCCAGGTGCTGGACGCCGGACTTCAGCAAGAGCTGCCCCACCACCGAGAACCCAACCGAACCCAGGATCAGCACCAGCGTCTTTGCTTGCATCATTGCATACCTGTCTGGTGTCGAATCCCATCGGGGAGCGAGGTACGCGCCCAGGGAAAGAGGACGACCGTGACCCACTTGAGGAAGGTTCGAGCATAACCGAAGGGCTGGAGGTCCATTCGCCGGCTGGAGGTGCGCGCGGTGAGGCTTCGATCATAGAGGAAGCGCTCGGGATGGTGCCGGAAGGCCGCCCCGGTCAGTGGCCATTCTTCGGCGATCATCCAGGACTCGTTGAAGGGACCGTAGCTCTCGAAGTGCGCCCGGTCACAGCTCATGAACGCCGGCATCGACTTGGCCCTTGCCAGGGGAAGGCGTCGCGCCAGACCCCAGAAGCTCCACCAGAGCCAGGCTCGAAGGCCGGGCTCCCGGGAGGCGAGCCGATAGAGCACCAGACACCTTCCCTCGTCCTCGTGGAGGGTGAGGATGCGGTCGACGGCCTGTTCCGGAACGATGGTGTCCGCGTCGACGAAGCAGAGCACCCGCCCGGAGCTGGCCGCCGTCCCGAGGTTGCGCGCCGCGGCGCAGCCCCGGCCGCTGCAAGCGACCAGCTGCACACCGACGTCATCGGCGAAGGTGCCCACGATGGCCGCGGTCGCGTCCTCGCTCCCGTCGTCGACCACGACCACCTCGAAGGAAGTATCCGGGAGCCAGAGCTCGTTTCGGGACACGCCCGAAGCCTGGGCCACACTCGCCAGAATGGCATCCAGCACCTCGCCGATCAGCGCCTCCTCATTTCGCGCCGGGATCACCAGGGAGAGACGCCTCTCAGTCATCCCGCTCCACCATCCACCCGGCGATCACCAGGGAGCGGCCGGGGAGCAGCGGCCGCTCTCGCTCCGATCTTATCGAAAGCCCGGCCGCCACCAGGTCCCCCCGAAGGGCCTGGGGTGTATAGAAACGCCGGGTATGCATGGAGAACTCCGCCTTCCGAGGGACGTAGCCGAGGAATCTCGAAAGGTGGAAGGCCATGAAGGTCCAGAGGAATTCCCGGGCGCGAAGCCACACATACCCCAGGCGATTCGAATGAAGGGTCTGCACCAGGATGATGGGTCCCCGGGTGACGCGCGCCACTTCAGCCAGGAGGCCGGCCGGGTCGGTCGGGTAGGCCAGCATGAAGAGGAGAAGCGAGGCCGAGAAGGTTCCCTCCTCGAACGGAAGCACGCCGTCGGCGACCAGGACCGGGGGGCGGCCCCTGACATGGATATCGCTCACGTCGGCGGGGATCATCTCGAGCCCCAGCTCCCGCTCCAACCGCGCCGAGAGATGCCCGGTCCCCGAGCCAAGGTCCAGCACGGGCCCCTCGGCCGGCAGCCAGGCACCCACCTGCTCCATCAGGCGGCGGGAGCGCCGTTCCATGACGGCGTCAAACAGCGCTGTCAGCATCTCGCCTCGAGCAAACCCGCGGCGGTGCTCGGTTGGTGCCCTGTCTCGAGGAGTTTTCGGGTGAGTCGCAGGATCTTCGGCCAGAAACCCCGCACCAGATCTCTGGGGTGGATCGCGAGGGTTGGGACTCTGCGATCCAGCGACCGAAGCAGCCGCCCGATCCCATGGCCGAGGTGCCCGAGTCCGCCCCAGCGACCGCAGTCCCAGGTGGAGGTTGCCAGGGGAACGCTTCGACCGTCCCACGATTCGAGCGAGAAAAAGCCCAGGACGTGCTCCAGCCCCTGGGGCCTCCCGTTCCACCGGCCAACCTGTCCCGGCTGCCAGCCGGGTGCGAGGAAGCCCCGGGCCGGTTCTCCGAACACCTCGGTGAAGACCTGCTGTCCGCGTGCGAGCGTGTGTCGGGTCTGCTCGGGGTCCAGGCCGTTCATCTCGTCGCAGCCCTCGCCGAGCCAGGTGATCGGTCCGCGGCCTCGCGGGCGCTGGTGGAAGTAGCCGTGGAGGAGAAGCTCTTCCGAGGCATTCCGTACCAGCCGGCAGAAGTCGGGATGCTCCGCCAGGGGCCACTCGCCGTGCCAGTTGGGGACCACCGCGAAGGAAAGATGACGCCCCAGAAGGGGCGAGAGGTCCCGGATCATCACCCGGGTCTCAGCGGCGAAGGCCGGCGTGGCGTCGTGGATACAGACCAGGAAGGGCGGCATGGATCGTCCTATTCTCCTCCTGGCGTCCTGGTGCCGCGCTTCTGCTCAAGAAACCGGGTGCCGTCGTGCGAGAGCTTGCGATCCAGAAAGCGATGGATCGCTCTTCTCGCTCCGGACACCTTCCAGCAGTCTTCGTGGCAATCGCCCGCTTTGCCCTCGATGCGAATGAATTCCGTCTCGGCGCCTTTCGCCTGGAGCGCTGCCGTGATCCGCTCACCTTGCGCGACATACACGTTGTCGTCCCCTGCGCCATGCACCGTGAGCAGCGCCACCTCAGGCCGTGCAAACGTCACCGTGGAGATATCGCGAAGCTCGGCATCGGACCAGGGAGCCGGATGACCCATCACTCGTTTCAGAATGTCGTCGAAGTCGGCCATCACTCGTTCGGGCGGCATCGTCATATCGTGCTCCCCATCGAGGTTGATGGCGGCATTCACTCGGCCATCCGGGCCGGTTGGGTCGTCGCGCAGCGCGACCATCGTCGCCAAGTGGCCGCCGGCCGACATGCCCAGCGAGGCAATGCGGGCGGGATCTATTCTGAACCGACTGGCGTTGGCGCGAATGTGCCTCAGCGCCTTTTGCACATCTTCGATCTGTGCTGGCCAGGTCCCGTTGGGTCGACCGGACAGTCGGTAGTTGATCGACACCACGACATAGCCGTACGGGCAGAGCTCGTCGGCGAATTGCTCACCCCAGGCTTTGTCGCCACCCTTCCAGGCTCCTCCGTGGATGGCCAGAATGGCCGGGCGGTTGGCTCGCCCGCTGTCGGATTTGGGTTCGTAGAGGTCAAATGTTCCCTGAAAGCCAATGGTCGAGTCATATCTCAGGTTCGGTGTGACATCGTAGCCGGCTGCCTCACAGCCACCCGCCCCTGCGGCGAACAGCAGGCCGCACGCGCCGGTTGCCATGCTACGCGCCATGGTGCGAACGTCCGCGACGCCGCGAATGCCTGATGCCATGGCGGCCTCCGGCTCGGCGCCGAGGGATGAGCTAAGTGCCACGCAGGCTCCCGAGTTGTGAAAAGTACTTTCTGATACAAAGTACCGCCGAGTGCGGTGCCGGTCAAGCTGGGCCGTCGTATCCTTTCGTACGGTGGCGGCCCCCTGCCTTCGGAGAGTGGAGCGATGCCCTTCTACCTGACGCGGTTCAGTTACACGCCCGAGACGTGGGCCAAGCTCATCGAGCATCCGGAGGACCGGCGCGCGGCCGCCAAGCAGTACATCGAATCGGTGGGTGGCACCCTGCACGGCTTCTGGTATGGTTTCGGTGATTACGACGGATACAACCTGTGGGAGGCGCCGGACAACGTGTCGATGACTGCGACGGCGCTCGCCATCAACGCCGGCGGTGCGCTGCGCTCGATTCACACGACGGTGCTCCTCACGGTGGAAGAGACCATTGCCGCCCTTCAGCAAGCGGCGACGATCCGGTATCGACCGCCGGGGCAGGAAGGCTAGCCCAATGCCGTTCAAGAGCAAGGCGCAGCGCCGGAAGTTTGCCGAGCTTCTCGTCAAGGGCGAGATCTCGCCGGAGACCTTTGAGGAGTGGAATCGCGAAACCGGACGTGCCAAGCTGCCGGAGCGCGTCCACCCGAAGGCCCCGACCAAAACCCGTCCCAAGGCCAAAGCGAAACGTGCCCGGCCGTCCAAGCGCCGTCCCAAATAGCCCCGAGCTGCTCGTGGCCGGCGGCCGGGAGGTCCCCCTCTCGAACCCGGGCAAGGTGCTCTTTCCCGAAGCCGGATATACCAAGCTCGACCTGGCGCGCTATTACCTCGCGGTCGCCGAGGGGGCTCTGCGCGGGGCGGGGGGGCGGCCCAACGTACTGGTCCGCTACCCTAACGGGATCAAGGAAGACTTCTTCTATCAGAAGCGGGCGCCGGCGTCGCGTCCGCCCTGGATCGAGATCGTGTCGCTCCAGTTCCCCTCGGGCCGGAGTGCCGAGGAAGTGGTGCCGCGCGA
>DATCXX010000396.1:0-12063 GCA_036565615.1 Gemmatimonadales bacterium
TGAAGGGTGAGCTGGGCACCCGATCGGGCTTCGGGAACACCCCGGATCAGGTCGGCGACCCGCTCGTCGTCGATCACCTTGATGTCGTTCCACTTCGACATGTCGAGGTACAGCAGGTTCACGCTGGCGTCCTCGAGCCAGTCCATGTCGGGGGCCCGGGTCACATTCTCGAAGGGAACCACGATCCAGGTGCGGGCATCCAGGGGCGGAGGCCGGCGGGCAGCTGTGGGAGCGGGCGGGGCGGGAGCTGAAGTCCGGCAGGGAGGCGGAGTCCCATCGGGGCACTGGGCCCGGAGAACACCGGGAGGAGCAAACGCCATGAACAGCGGTAGCAACGCGAGCCGGCGAACTCCCATGCGGAAAAGCTAGGCTCCGGGGGCGGGCGGTACAAGCAGTCCCGCTACTTCGCCTCCGCGGCCCGCACCGGCATGGCGCAGCGGAAGCCGGTCTTGTCGAGGTCGGCGCGGCCCGCCGCGGGCGGCAGATACCCCCGGGTGATCGGCGACGCGGTGGAGTCGGGCGTGTTCCAGGCGCCTCCCCGGATTACGTAGTACTCGGTCCCCGCCGGAAGATTGGGAACCGGATTGCCGCCGGGATAGGGCCCCATCGGGGTCGAGGTCCACTCCCAGACGTTGCCGATCAGATCGTGTACCCCCTCGGGGGTCCGCCCGGCGGGATAGCTGCCCACCGGCGCCGGCGCGTTGCGCCCCGACGACTCGGTGTTGGCCGCGGAGACGGTCCAGGACTCGCCCCAGGGGTATGCCCGTCCACCCCGCCCTCGGGCCGCGGCTTCCCATTCCGCTTCGGTGGGCAGCCGGCCCTCGGGCGGATGCTTCCAGCGACAGAAGGCCATCGCCTCGCCATGGGTCACCCCGGTGACCGGAAGGGTGCTGTCGGGGAGGGAATTCCACGGCGCCGGTGCCCTTCCCTCTCGAACGAACCCGGCGTAATCGCCGATGGATACCTCGCCGATATCCAGCCCGAACGACGCCAGCTCCACCGAATGGGCGGGCCGCGAGGTCAGGGGTCCGGTATCCGAGCCCAGGGCATATCGCCCCTCGGAGATCCGGGCCATCCCGGCGTCTACCGGCGCCACCACGCCGGGCGCTCCGGGCCTTGGGAACACGATCAGCGCCGCCACCAGCGCCAGCGCGAGCAGGCCGGCCAGGAGCAGCAAGCCCCGAAGCCGCCGCCGCTGCCCGGCCCGGATTCGGATGCCGGTGGTCGCGTGGGCACCGGAAACCGGCAGGGCGCCACCCAGCGTGCTCACCACATCGGCCCCGGTCTGAAACCGCTGGGCCGGATCGGACGCGAGCATGCCTTCGATCACATCGCGGAGCAGGGCGGGAGCCTCGGGCCGAACCTTGGCGAGAGGAGGCGGTGGCTCCGCCAGCCGGCGCATCAGCACCATGGTCGGGGTCGGCCCGGTGAACGGCGGCTCGCCGGCGAGCATCTCGTAGGCGACGATGCCCAGGGCATAGATGTCGGCGCGGTGGTCGCCGCCTTCCCCCGCGACCTGTTCCGGACTCAGGTAGGCCGGGGTGCCTACCAGCATGCCGGTGGCGGTCAGCGAGCCACCCTCGGCGGTGCGGGCGATGCCGAAATCGGTGACCAGGGAGCGCCCGGTGTCGCTCTCCAGCAGGATGTTGTGGGGCTTGATGTCCCGGTGGATCACCCCGCGCTTGTGGGCGTAGTCGAGCGCGCCGGCCACTTCGCGCAGAATCCGCTCGGCCTCCCCGATCGGAAGCCGTCCCTCCCGGGCGATGCGGTCGGCGAGGCTGCCTCCCTCGATGCAGCTCATGGCCAGGTAGAGGAGGTCGTCCTTCTGCCCGATGAAGTGGAGCGGAACGATGTGGGGATGACTGAGCTGGGCGACGGTCTCGGCCTCCCGGCGAAACCGTTCCAGCACCGTCTTCGAGGTAATGAGGTCGGGCGAGAGGACCTTGACGGCGAGGCTGCGCTTCAGACTGAGATCCCGGACCCGGAAGACCACCGCAAAGCCTCCGGCGCCCAGAACCTGCTCGACCTTGTACCCATCGCCCAGCGCGTCCTGGAGCCGGCGGGCGAGGTCTTCGACCGGCAGGGCTCCCGGCTCGGTCACTTGCGGGCCACCTCGACGGTGCCGTCCTTCCGGTCCCGCACCTCCCACCCCTCCGCCGCGAGCAGGGTGCGAATCCGGTCCGCTTCGGCGAAGTCCCGTCGCTTCTTGGCCGCGACCCGCAGTCGGGCCCAGGCCAGCGCCCAGGCTTCCCGGGCGGCGGGGTCATCGGGCGGGTGATCGAGAGGAGGCGCCTCTCCGGCGGGCCCAGCAAAGGTGACTTCCTGCACCGCGGACCGGGTCGTCGTATCGAGCACGCCGTCGGCCAGCTTCCACGCGGCCAGCGCGTCCGGTCCGGGCTTTTCCCCCTGGTCGAGCAGCCGGTTCCCCTCGGTCACGAAGTCGAACAGCGCGGCGAGGGCGCGGGGCGAGTTGAGGTCGTCGTCCATGGCCGCGGTGAAGTCGGCCCGGAGCCGCGCCGCGGCAGCGGAGAACGGGGCGCCGTCCTGGGAAGCGGCAGTCGCCGACTGGAGCCGCCGGGCAAACTCGCCCAGCCGGCGTGACCCCTCCCGGGCCGCACCCAGCGCCTCGTCGGTGAGATCGAGCCGCTGGCGATAGTGGGTCTGATAGATCAGGAGGCGAAGCGCGCCGGGATCCACCCCGTCCTGCCGGAGGTCCCGGGGGGTGGTGATGTTGCCGAAGCGCTTCGACATCTTGGTGCCGCGCACGTTCAGAAACTCGGCATGCATCCACACCCGGGCAAACTCGGACTCCCCGGTGAACGCGCAGCTCTGGGCGATTTCGTCCTCGTGATGGGGGAAAATCAGGTCCACGCCCCCGGTGTGAATGTCGAGGACTCGGGTCCCGTACCGCCTGCCGATCAGCTCGAGCGCCATGGCGGAGCACTCCAGGTGCCAGCCCGGCCGCCCCCGCCCGAAGGGCGCGTCCCAGGCCGCGGCGGCGGCCTCGTCCTCGGGCCGGGCGGCCTTCCAGAGGACGAAGTCGCGGGCGTTCTCCTTGTCGTACTCGTCGCTGGAAACCCGCCCGCTGGCCCCGGCCTTGAGCTCGCGGCGGTCGAGCCGGGAGAGCCGGCCGTAGGCGGGAAACCGGTCAATCGCGAAATACACCGAGCCGTCGTCGCCGCGGTAGGCGGTGCCGTTGGCGAGCAGCCCGCTGACCAGCGTGATCATGGGCTCCACGAACTCGGTGGCCCTGGGGTAGGCGTGCGCCGGGGTGAGCCGGAGATAATCCCGGTCCTCGAAGAAGGCGGTGATGAATGGCGCCACCAGCTCGGCGATGGTCTGGCCCCGGGCGCCGGCCTCCTTGATGATCCGGTCGTCCACATCGGTCAGGTTCATGATGTGGAAGACCTCGAACCCGCTGGCTTCCAGCCATCGCCGCAGCAGATCCACGAACAGGAAGTTCCGGAAGTTGCCGATGTGGGCGTAGTTCCAGACGGTGGGACCGCAGGAGTAGAGCGTCACCCGCGGCGGGGCCAGCGGGACGAAGGGCTCGATCCGGCGGGTCAGCGTGTTCTGAAGGTGGAGGGTCATAGCCCTCCGGCCGGCACGTCGCCCTCGACCCCATGATGCCGCACGTGCACGGTGCGCTGCGGGTAGGGCATCTCGATTCCCTCGGCGTCGAGCCGGTTCTTGATCCGGCGGCGGAATTCGCGGGCCACCTCCCACTGGGCTCCCGGCACGGTCCGGAGCAGGCTCCGGATCACCACGCTGTGCTCCCCGAGATCCTCGACGCCCAGGACCTCGGAGTCGCCGGCGAAGCGCGAGGTCCACACCGGATCGGCCCGGAACCGGCTCAGCTCGTCCTTGAACACGTCGATGGCGCGGTCCACGTCGGTGGCATACCCCACCCCGACCTCGACCACCGCACGGGACCAGCTCCGGGTGAGGTTGCTCACCGTGGTAATCTGTCCGTTGGGAATCACGTGCAGCACGCCGCGCACGTCCCGCAGCACCGCCACCCGGAGGGTCATCCGCTCCACCGTGCCGCTCTTGCCCGCGGCCTCGATCACGTCGCCCACCGCGAACTGGTTCTCCATCAGGATGAAGAATCCGGCGATCACGTCCTTGACCAGGCTCTGGGCCCCGAACGAGATGGCCAGGCCGAAGATGCCTCCCGCGGCCAGGATGGGTCCGATGGGAAGGAATTGTCCGATGGTGAGCAGGATGGCGATGACCAGCACGAGGGCGCGGCCGACGCTCCGGACCAGCTGCGCCACCGTATGGCCCCGCTTTTCGGCGGCGGTCATGGTGGAGTCGTCGCCGTCGTCCACCGCCTTGATGATGCGGCGGGCGACCCGTTTGACCAGCTGGTAGGCCAGCCACGCGATGACCCACACCACCGCGACGCGAACGGCCTTCTCCACGACCAGAACCCGGCTCGTGCCGAAGAAATCCGCGATGCGGGAAAATACGTCTTGCACCAGGCCGGACTGGAGCACGGCGAGACTCACTTCGGGTCGGGGACGGTGAAGGCGGAAACTAGGCCGTCCCGCGGAGGGCCGTCAACCGGAGCGGGGACGGTCCACGATGCGGGTGGCCCGGGCGGTAACGCCGAAGCGCAGCAGGAGGGAGAGGATTTCCTCGGGAGCCCGGTCTTCCAGGGGGATTTCGAGTCCGAGCGGGGTGGGCGTGATGTCGGCGAAGCTGGCCCGCAGCCGCTCCAGTCCGCCCCGAGGACCGCTCAGGAGGAAGAGGCGGAGCACCGGGCGAGACGGCGGCATGCCGCACGATCGGACGGGATGCCCCTGGAGGCATCATCCTTCCGCCGCGGGACCGGCACCCACCGGCGCGGCACGGGCTACCAGGCGATCCGGGCGCCCAGGCTCAGGGAAACCATGGTGCGGGCCCCGGTGAATTCGGGCTGCTTCAGCGAACGGTGGAACCTGAGCTCGGTGCTGGCGGCCAGCCGCCCGCCGGGCGACCCGAGGCTCAGTCCGGCGCCTCCACTCAGAGAGAAGGAGCTCACGTCGCTGCCCCAGGAGGCAAAGGCCGGCGTGGGCGGCACGTCGATGACGATTTCCCGATCCCACCAGTACACGCCGGCGCCTGCCACCGCGAAAGGCCGGAGGTCCGCGCCGCCCAGCTCATAACGCGCCGCGCCGCCCAGCGACCAGACCCGGCGGTCGGGTCCCCGGAGCACGAATCCTTCGGGACCGAGGCGGAACCGGCCGGCGACGAAGGAGAGATCGCCCATGACGCCGGCCATCGGGCTGGACCGGGGCGGCCCCATCGGGTCCTGGTTTCCCGCCCCGGCGCTCACCGAGGGCGCGTAGGCCCCGACGCCGAGCAGCCGGAATTCCCCGGTGAATGACTGCGCCGCGAGAGGACCGGCGGCACCGCTCGCGATCAACAGGATGGCCAGCGGCTTCACGGGTACACCCGCTTCCACTTGGGGAAGGCGGTCCCCACCGCCGCGCCGAGCAGCGCCCCCCCGGCGCCGAAGAGGGGAATCGCGATGGCGAAGGGTCGTCCGCCCCGGCAGTCATCGGTTTCGCACAGCGCGGTGACCATGATGGCGACGAAGGTTCCAAAGCCGGCCCCCGCGATCCCGCCGAGAATGGCACCGGCCTTGGTGTGACGGCCCCGTACCGAGAGCTCCCGAAGCTCGGCGAGTCTCAGGGTGTCGGTGACCCCGGCGTCATGCCGGATTCCCAGCCGCCCGTCCCCGACGGGCACGAAGTGACCGCTGATGGTCCGGTCCGGATCGAGCCGGGCCCGGACGTATTTCCCGGGGTCAACCTGGCTGAGGACCGGTGGCCGGCTCTGCGCGGCGGCGGTCGTGCCGGCAACGGCCCACGCGACCGAGAAGGCGGCAACGATTCGAGATCCCAACACCCTGCGCTCCCTCGTTTAGGTCCGTCGCCAAGCTATCCGGCGGGCGTGACCCCGCCGTGACTCGCATGGACCGGTCACCGCAGCGTGGCCAGCCACAGACCGGCACCCCCGGCCGCGGCGAGCAGAAGGAGACCGGGCACCGCCAGGCGCCGATAGGTCGAACCCCCCAGCACCAAGGCGACCGAGCACTTGAAGAGGGTATTGACGATGACGCCCAGCAGGAGGGCACGCGCCGCCACCGGAACCAGCGAAGTGTCCGCGGCCAGCCGGCTCATCCCGAACGTCAGCGCGTCCATGTCGGTCAGGCCGGCCAGCGCTGCCGAGGCATACACGCCGGGATCGCCGAACTGACCCCGGAAGAGCTCCAGAATCATGAGCACCGCCTGGAACCCGATTGCCATGGCGATCGCGGAGCCCAGCCTGAGGGGATTGTGCGCTTCGGGGGCCGAAGCGTTGGCCTTCGACTTGCCGAGCCGCCGATGGGCGATCAGCAGGAGCACGCCTCCGGCGACGAACATGGGCCAGATCCCGAAGGCAACCGCGGGCGCCAGCGCCGCGTTCATCACGAGAATCACCGTCAGCACCCGGAGCACCAGGACCGTGCACGCCGCGACCGTGCCGGCGGCGAGCGCGGGAGCATCCCGCTGGTCGGTTCGACTCTGCCGCGAAAAGGTCAGGGTGACGGCGGTCGAGGACACCAACCCGCCCAGGGCGCCGGTGGCCAGATACCCGCGGGTGTCTCCCACGGCGCGGCGCACCACGTAGCCCACGAAATTGATGGCGGAGAAAATGAGGACGACCATCCAGAGCGAGCGGGGCCGGATACCTCCAAACGGCCCGAACGGCCCCTCGGGAAGCAGCGGGAGCACCACGAGGGCGAGGACCGCGAAGCGCAGCGCGGCAAACATCTCCTCGGGTCCGATCCGCTTCACGAAGGCGCGGATGGCTTCCTTCTCGCCCAGGAGGAGCAGGGTCACCGCGACGGTAGACCGAGTCCCCGCGAGGGAGCCGATCCCGGCCAACAGTCCGGTACCCAGCACCAGAATGGCGGCCGTCTCGGTGGTGCCGTCGATGGCCTCGGGAGTACGCCGCGCGGCGGTCAGGTAGGCCGCGACGACCAGGGCCGAGGCGCCTAGAAGCAATGCGGAGGAAATCGCGGTCTGGCCCTGGGCCAGCAGCCATCCCGCGAGTCCGCCGATCGCGCCCAGCAGGAAGAAGGTGCGGACCCCGGCAAACCGCGCTGCCGGTCCGGTGGCGTGGCCCGACCACTCCCGCTCCCGCCCCACCGCCATTCCGGCCAGCGCGGCGACGGCAAGACGAATCGCTGCATCGAGCTGGGTCGGCTCAGGTTCCATGTACACGGCTCCGGTCAGGGTGTCCGCCGCAGCACCAACAATACATCGCGGACAGGACTCCGGAGTCAGATCGGCACGGTGAGGATGGCGACGGGGACGGCGGCGAGAAGGTCACGAGCCACGTGGCCCGAGCCGGGATCGCCGCCGGGCCCTCCTTGCCGGAGACCGAGGACCAGCAGGTCGGCAGCTGTCTCGGCGAGATGACCCAGCACTTCGTCCACCGCATCGCCCCAGCGTATGGTGAGCGTGCCGAGGCCGCCCAGGTCGGGGCGCAGCTGCATCGCCGCTTCGACCCGGGTCCGGCGGGGATGGGGCCAGCCTGGACCTGCCGCGGCGTGGGCGGGCTCCGGCGGCAGCACACACAGCGACATCGCTTTGGCGCCGGACGCCGCCGGAAAATTGCCGTCGCCTTCCAGAATCCGGAGGCCCCGCTCGCTGCCGTCGAGGGCGTACAGCACCCGACCCAGGTGCGTCACGGTTCGGGGCACCACCAGTGTGGGACCCTGACGGCGGCGGAGCACCATGTCGGTGGTCCGGCCGATTCCGGTGCTGTTCCGCCGGCCCAGCAGGAGCAAATCCGCTTTCCACTGTTCGGCGCAGCGGGCGATCTCGACACCGGCCACGCCGTCTCTCCGGAACGTCAGGGCGGCCGCCTCAACCTGACCGGGCACCGCCGGCCTCTCCGGATCGGACCGGGCGGACGGCTCACGAACCCGGACCGCCGCGAGCTCGGCCCCCGAAAGGACGGCGAGCGCTTTCCCGATGCAGAAGGCGTGATCACCGTGCGGTGAATCGTCGCTGGCGACCAGGAGGCGCCTCATCCCCATCCTCGTGTTCTCCCCGCTTACGGTCCGGACAGGAGAATGCGAAGCCGGCTGTGAAGAGGCGGTGAAGCTGCCGTGAGGCCAGGGAGGGCGCTAGAATGCCCCCATGACTCCGGATCAGGGAAACCCGCAGCTCCGGATCGAGCGCCTGGTGCGCGAGTTCCCCGGACTGGTGTCCGAGCTGCACCTCGAATCGGTCCTGGAGCGGGTCGCCCATCTTGCCGCCGAGCTGCTGGGGGCACGGTATGCCGCCGTGGGCATGCTGGGCCCCGACCGGCAGTCGCTGGAGAGCTTTACCGTTGCGGGGCTCACCGAGGAAGAGCAGCTCCGCATCGGCGACCGCCCGATCGGCCGGGGCATCCTCGGCCTGCTGATCCGGGAGGGCCGGCCCATCCGGCTCGCGGATCTGACCGCGCATCCGGATTCGTCGGGATTCCCTCCCAATCACCCGCCGATGCGCGCCTTCCTCGGGGTACCGATCCGGTCGCCGCGCGAGGTGATCGGGGAGCTGTACCTCACCGAGAAGATCGGCGGAGGGGAGTTCACCGAGGAGGATGAGCACCTGGCCGTACTGCTGGCCATCGCCATAGCCACCGCGGTGGAAAACGCCCGGCTCCACACCGACCAGAGCCTGCTGCTGGAGGAGGTGCAGCAGCTGCACCGCTCCCGGGAGCGGTTTTTCGCGATGGTCAACCACGAGCTGCGCAACGCGCTCGCAGCGGTGTACGGGTGGGCCGAAATCCTGGTGCGCCGGAAGGAGCGGAGCGAGGTCCCCCGGGCCGCCTACGAGATCCTGGATTCCGCAGAGCAGGCGGTGGCGCTGATCAGCGACCTGCTCGACCTGAGCCGGCTGGACGAGGACCGCCTCAAGCCGGTCATGCGGAACATCGAGTGCGGCAGCGTGGTGCGGGGCGCGGTCCAGCGGATCACGCCGTCGGCGGACGAGCGGGACATCCGGATCATCGCCGATCCGCCGGGCTCCGGCATCCTCTGCCGGACCGATTCGCACCGGGTGGAGCAGATTCTGGTCAACCTGCTCCGCAATGCGGTCCGCCACTCACCCGGCGGGGGCGTGGTCCGGATCGGGGTAACGACCAGCGACTCCCACGTCGTCTTCACCGTGGAGGACCAGGGTCCCGGATTCGAAAGCCAGAACACCGAGCAAATCTTCGACGTGTATTTCACCCAGGCCGGCGAGGAACGGGAGGGGCACGGCCTCGGACTTCCCCTCTCCCGGCGGCTGGCCCGCCTCCTGGGCGGCGACCTCACCGGGGTCAATCGGCCCGAGGGGGGTGCCAGTTTTGTCCTGACCCTGCCGGCCACGGCTTCCTGAAGAAGTCTTCAGACTTACTTTTCAGAGTCATCAGCCTTTCACCTCTAGGTTGTGCGACATGAAAGTTCTCGTCGTGGAGGACGACCGGAAGGTCGCCGGCTTCATCGAGCAGGGGCTCACCGAGGAGGGCCACGTGGTGGATGTGGCCCCCGACGGCGACGAGGCCACCATGCTCGCGCATGTGTATGACTATGACGTGATCCTGCTCGATGTGATGCTGCCCAAGAAGAACGGATTTCAGGTGGCGACCGAGCTGCGCCGGGAGGGCCGGAACACGCCCATCCTCATGCTCACTTCACGGGATGCGGCCGAGGATGTGGTCCGGGGCCTGGATGCCGGCGCCGACGATTACCTCTCGAAGCCCTTTCGTTTCGAGGAGCTGCTGGCCCGGATGCGGGCGCTGGTCCGGCGGGGGGGCGCCGAGCGGATGGAGATCCTCCAGTTCGGCGCCATCGCGCTCGACCGGCTCAAGCACTTCGCCACAGTAGGGGGCAAGAAGCTGGATCTGACCGCCAAGGAATTCCAGCTGCTGGAGTACTTCCTCCTCCACCCCGAAGAGGTGGTCCGGCGCACCACGCTGCTGGAGAAAGTCTGGGACATGCATTTCGACCCGGAGAGCAACGTGGTGGACGTTCACGTGGGGAATCTGCGGCGGAAGCTGGCTCGGGCGACGACGGCTGAAGCGATCGAGACGGTGCGGGGGGTCGGATTCTGCCTCAGGCACGCTGCGGCGTCCGAACCGCGCTAGGGCGCCAGGGCCGGAGCACCAGGACCGGCTTGCCGGCGGACCGGATCACTTTGTTCGCCACGCTCCCGCTCAGGAGGTGGCGAAGTCCCCCGGCCCCGTGGGTGGTCATGGCCAGCAGGTCATACTTCCGCACCTCGAGGGTTTCCAGCAGTTCCACGGCGGCATTGGGAGCGATGGTCACCCGTGCCGAGACGCAGAGTCCCCGGGCCCGGAGCCGGTCGGCAACATCATCCAGGCGCCGCTGGGCGTCGGCCCGGCGGATGTCGGTGACGGTTTGGTCCTGGTCGAGGGGGTAGGGGCTCAGCGGATCCACCGCGTGGTAGTTGGGCTCCACCACATGGAGCAGGGTGATGTGGGCCTGGAGCAGGTTGGCCAGATCCATCACCGGCTCGAGAATCGCTTCCGCAAACCGCGACAGGTCCAGGGCCACGAGTATCCCGCCCCCGGCGTCCCGCGGGAGCGCGCACTCCTCCCGGTTGGGGTGCACCAGAAGGACGGGGACCCCGACGTCGCGAACCACGTGACTTGACACCGACCCCAGCCAGAACCGGCCCAGGGGACTCCGCCCATGGGTGGCCATGACGATCAGGTCGGCCTCGATTCGGTCGGCCTCCTCACAGATGACGTCGCCCGCCGGGCCAACGGCCTGGCCCAGAGTAACAGTCCCGACGCCGGCTTCACCGGCGCTCGCCGCGGCGCCGGCGAGGTAACACTCCTCCTGATCGAGGAGGGCCCGGTCGAGGCCGGGGTCGGGCGCGGCGATTTCTCCGGGGCCCACCAGGGCCGCGGTGGGCTGATGGGCCAGCAGGAGGTGGAGGCGGCCCCGCGCTCTGCGAGCCAGCCAGGCCGCCGGCGGGAGAGCCGCCTCCGCGAAGCGGGTTCCGTCGAGTGGTACCAGTATCGAGCGAAACATGATCCGCTTCCCTCCCCTCTTCCCTGCTACTTGATGGTGACCTTGGTCTTGGGCGTCTCGACCGCCTTGGGCAGCTTGATGGTCAGAATGCCGTCGAGGTAGGTCGCCTCGATCTTGTTCTCCTGCACCCCGGCCGGCAGCCGGATGGTCCGGAGAAAGCGGCCTTCCTGCCGCTCCTGCCAGAGGTAGTCCTCGCCCTTCACTTCCTTGTGCAGCTCCCGCTTGCCGGAAATGGCCAGCAGGTTGCGGTCGAGATCCACGTCGAAGTCATCCCGGGCCATGCCGGGAGCCTCGAGCCGGACCACGAACTCCTTCTCCGTTTCCGAGAGATCGAGGGTGGGCTCCCACATCGCCTCGAGTTTCCGGGGCGTCCCCATGGGCCAGAAGTTCGGCTCGAAGAACCGCTCGAAGACCCGCTCGAAATCGGTTGGGGCTGCCTTCATGAGTTTCATGGTGTCCTCCTGGGCCGAAGCCGGTTGCGCGGGATGCCTGATCCTGTTTCCAGGCAACCGCTAATCTGCCACCGCGGGTCTTAACCGAATGTGAAACGGTCCTGAAATCTCCGTTATCGGCAATGTGAAGATCCGGGGGGCTCGTCACCCCGGTGACCTCCTTCTTTTCGGGAGCCAGCCGCGGCTCCGCTCCCAGCCAGTACAGCCCGTTGGCCATGATGCAGTATCCGGTTGCGGCAAACCACACCATCGCGGCGCCCACGAACCCGGTGAACAGGAGCCAGTATGGGCTGTGCACCAGGGATAGGATTGCGGCGACCGAGATGTTGATCCCCACCGCCAGGTAGATCCGCCGCTCCAGGTACCACCGGTCGGTCTGCATGAAGTAGAGATTCAAGGGCAAAGGCCCCGGCCGGCCCAGCATGGGGGTGAAGCCGAAGAGCCGAAGCAGGTTGCCCACCAGGCAGAACCCGGTGAGCGCGACCACGATGGAGGCGATGCCGGTGGCGATGATCAGCAGGACCCACTGGGGACGGACCAGCG
>DATCXX010000410.1:0-4649 GCA_036565615.1 Gemmatimonadales bacterium
ATCCCCCGCCGAAAGTCATGTTCCTCACGTGTTACGCACCCGTCCGCCACTGAACTGGAGTTGCCCCCAGTCCCGTTCGACTTGCATGTGTTAGGCACGCCGCCAGCGTTCGTCCTGAGCCAGGATCAAACTCTCCAATGATTGATTCAATCGAGTGTTTGAACAGCTCGGTCGAACGACACATATCTGCCGTCCGAATCACGTTTGATCAGAGTAAAACCCTACCCGCAGGCCTCTGTGACCCGCGGATCAGAGGGTCCGCACTCCATCACTACTAGCTCACGTCACTTGTCAAAGAGCGTCAAAGAGCTTGGTTGCTTGAACCGGATTCCGACCAGCCTCGACAACCCAGGCTTGTTGGAATTCCGGAGCCCTCTAGTATACCACAGAAATGAACCTGAGTCAAGGGGTAAACCGAGCCAGACCAACCAATTCCACAGGTTCCCGGTGGCCCAGCCACCCTCACCATCCACCCCCTCAAAGCCGCTCGACATTGCGCGACCGGAGGGAGCCCGAAAATATGCCGAAACTGCCGGGCTATGTCAAGGGGGATTCGGAGATCGTTGCGGTCTTCGCCCACCTACACCACCCGGCCAACAGGTCCACCAAGGACCCGGTTTCGAAGCGGGCGCAAATAGTACCGCGACCCCCACCCCACGTCAACCCTGTGCGCCTTCTACCGCGTCCGGATCTCGCCCGCCCGGTCCAACCCACCCCGGAACAGCACCGGCCCCACCGATTCGTTGAAGGCGATGATCCCAACGATCATGGTCTGCATCGCCAGGCCGAGCCGAGGTAGTCGATCCGCCACGATCGTCGCCAGGCCGAGCGCCACTCCGGCCTGGCTCACCAGCCCGGTCCAGGCGTAGCGCGCCACCACCGGTTCCGCGGCCCCCAACCGGGCTCCGGCCCGGGTGCCGGCATACACCAGCCCGATCCGGCCCAGCGCCACGGCCAGGATCAGCGGCCACAGGTCGCGGAAGGTCTGCAGCCGGAGATCGGCGCCGGCCATGGCGAAGAAGATTACGAAGACCGGCACCGCGACCACGTGCAGCATCTCCACCAGCGGCTCGGCCCGGACCGGGGCCACGTTCTCGACCAGGAAGCCCGCCACCAGCAGGCTCAGGAGCAACTCGAAATGGAGCGCCTGGGCCGCCGCCGCGGTCGCGAAGACCAGCACGATCACGAAGACCACCAGCTCCCGGCGTACGAACCGGAGGTAGAGGGTAAGCACCCCGCCGATGAGCGCCCCGGCAAGCATGGAGCCCACCACCTCGCGCAGGAGCCGGAACAGCGTCTCCGACGCGCTCGCCGTCGCACCGCCCAGGCTGGCCTGCGCCAGGCTGAAGGCGGCGGTGAACAGCAGAACCACGAGGACATCCGCCACCAGCACCACGCCCAGCGTCGTCTTGGCCAGCGGCCCCTCGGCCCGGGTCTCGGTGAGGAGCGCGAGCGTGACCATCGGCGAGTTGACCGTCAGGGTCGCCGCGAACAGCAGGGCGACGAACAGCACGGAGGGGAACTCCAGCTGCTGCAGAAAGGGGATCCAGGCTCGGAGGATGAGCACTAGAGCCGTGAGACCCAGCAGCACAAAAGCAGTCTGCAGCGCGAGGATCCACCCGATGGTCCGGTAGCGCTGCACCAGGTCCCTGATCCGGAGCTCGGCGCCGGCCAACAGGGCGATCAGCCCTACCGCCAGCTGCTTCATCATGGCGAGATCCTGGAGCACGCCCGGGGGCACGATCCCCAGCACCGAGGGCCCGAGGGCGAGCCCGGCCACCAGGTAACCCACCAGCCTGGGAAATTTCAGGTCGTGGGCCAGGGCTCCGAAGGTGTCCGCGGTGAGCAGGAGAATGCCGAACAGGAAGAGCGACCGCGGGGCGATGACGCCCTCGGTCGGGACCCGGAGCGGCTCCAACAGAACCGCGCCGCCCACCAGCAGCGTGAGCACGACCAGCCGGCGGATCATCCCGGACCGGGCACCGGCTCGAGCTCCTCAGCATCCGCTTCCTCCCCCGCCCCCGGTTCGGCCCGCTGCCCAAGACTCAGGAGGAAAGCCGAGGCCTCCCGGCTGGCCACGATCTCGAACAGGAGCACCGCGAGCAGGGTAGCGGTGAGGACCAGCCTCGGATGCAGATCGGGATAGACCTGACCGTAGTTCAGGGCGAGCGCCACCCCGAGGCCGCCGAGGGCCAGGAGCCCCCGCCCGAGCCCCTGAGCCCCGAGCTCGGCCGGCGCCACGTACCCACCCGCGATGGCTCCGCCCAGGAAGCGGGCGCCCACCCGTATGAGCACGAAGAGCGGAGCCATGAAGAGCAGGTCCACGGAACCGGGGCTCCAGGCTGCGCCCGCGAACAACAGGAGGGCCAGATACACCGGCCGCTCGGTGCTGAGCAGCAGGCGGGCCACGTCCCGGTGGGCCCCGCCGCTGTTCACCAGGATGACCCCGAGCACCAGGTTGGTGAAGATAGGCGACAGGTTGAGGTAGTAGCTCGCGCCGCTGGCCACCACGATGGCACCCGCCAGGGCCACGAACAGACGGCCCTCGTCCAGATGCCCTCTGGGCCCGAGGAACAGATGGAAGAGCACGCCGGAGGCAACGCCCACGGCGACGTTGATGACGGCCCACTCGGTGGGGGTGGGCGGCCGGACGCCGGGCGCCACATCCCCACGGTGGAAGATCGCCAGCACCAAGCCGAAAGCGACCACCGCGACGAGCGCATCCATCCGGGCGGCGAGCTGGAGGACCGGAGGGACCCGCGAGCGGATGCGGATCCGGTCCACCACCGCGTCCACCGCAATGGGCGAGCTCAGGGTCGCGACGGCGGCCAGGGTGCCTGCCAGCACGGCCGCGTCGGGCCAGGGCGCCTCGACCACGTACCGGAACAAGGCCAGCAAGGCGGCGAGCGCGATGCCGAAGGTGGCCACCGCCTCCGCCAGGGCCACGCGCAGGTAGTCCCCCTCGATCAGCGCCATGGTGGGAAGCCGGAAGTAGGTGCCCAGCAGCATCCCCAGCCATCCCAGAGCCAGGCTCACGATAGGCGTGAGATCCTGCACCTGACCTGCGTCGAGCAGCCCGGTGACCCGGGGGCCGAGCAGGAACCCGAGCACGACGTACTCGGCGCCGCCGACGTAGCCGTAGCGGTCCCGCAGCCGGTCGAAGATGAGGTAGGCGAGGATGTAGCCCACCGTGATGACCGCGAGCGCGGCCAGCGTGGTCTGCATGGCTAGCGGGCCGGCTTCAGAGCGGCCTCCGGCTGGTGACGCAGAGCACGGTCACCGCCGGGCACCGCCGGTAGGTTACGCCCCGTCGCCGGACCACAAATCGCATATCCGGGTCCGCCACTGTGGCGGCCTCCCGATCCAAGGAGAACGGTATGGCCAAGCTTTCCTCGCTGGACGACCTGCTCGTTCACGAACTGCAGGACATCTATAACGCCGAAGGTCAGATCCTCAAGGCACTTCCCAGGATGGCGAAGGCGGCGACCAATCCGGACCTCAAGGCCGCCTTCGAGGAGCACCGAGTTCAGACCGAAGGTCAGGTCAAGCGGCTGGATGAGGTCTTCAAGCTGCTCGGTCACCCGGCGAAGGGGAAGAAGTGCGAGGGTATGGCGGGCCTGATCGAAGAGGGCAAGAAGATGCTGCAGGAGGACGCCGAGCCGGAGGTCCTCGACGCCGCGCTGATCATGGCCGCGCAGAAAGTGGAGCACTACGAGATCGCCGCGTACGGCTGCCTTTGCACTTATGCCGAGATGCTGGGCTACGACGAGGCTCACGAGCTGCTGGGGCAGAACCTGGACGAGGAAGAGTCCACCGACGAGCGCCTGACCGCCCTGGCCGAGAGCGTGATCAACGCCGAGGCGGAGCAACCCGCCGAGGAAGGGGAGGAAACCTCCCGCTAGGGAGGCGATTTCCGCGCTGCCCGGCGATCCGCCTGGGACCGGCAGGCTCCCGGAGACTCGACATCTCCGAGGCCGCCGGCTCCGGGCGGATCGCCACGTTCAGGCTTCCAGCGCGGGGCCCAGCCCCGGGTGGTCGATGAGCACCCGGCGCCGCTCCCGTGCGAGCGCCATGCGCACCCTCACGAGCAGGATGGTGGCCACGGCGGCCAGGCCGAGAACGAGCCCATACCACAAGCCGCCCGGACCCAGGCCAAACTGGAAGCCCAGGCTATAGCTCACCGGCAGTCCGAAGAACCAGTACCCCACCAGGTTCACCAGCATCGCGACCTTGGTCTCACCCAGTCCGCGCAGGATGCCGCCGGCGACCGTCTGGGTGCCGTCGAACACCTGGAACACGCCCGCGAGGGGGATGAGAGAAACGGCAACCGCCAGGACCGGGGCATCGTTGGTGTACAGCCGAGCGAAGGTCCCGGGGAGCGACAGGAACGCGACCGCGGTGCAGCTCATGAAGCCGATGCCGCAGAGCAGTGCGGCGCGCGCCGCACCGCGGGTCCCGGGCAGGTCACCCCGGCCCACCGCGTGGCCCACGAGGATGGATGCCGCATCCGCCACGCCGAGCGGGACCATGAAGGTGAGGGAGGCGAGGTTGATGGCGACCTGATGTCCCGCCATCTCCCTGGTGCCGAGCCAGCCCATCATCAGGGCCACGAAGGCGAAGGCCCCGAATTCCAGTGTGTACTGGCACCC
>DATCXX010000411.1:0-8959 GCA_036565615.1 Gemmatimonadales bacterium
GGACTCTCCGACAATGAAACCTTCGGTGTGGGAGTCCGGGTCCTGGTCCAGGGCTCGTGGGGATTCGCCGCCACCAGCGAACTGACCCAGGAGGGTGTGGTGCGGGTGGCCCGGCAGGCGGCGGCCCAGGCGCGGGCGAACCGCACCCCGGGCCGGAAACCGGTAACCCTGGCTCCCGCTCCCGGGAACCAGCGGGGCACCTGGCGCAGCGAGGCCAAAGTCGATCCCTTCACCATCCCGGTGGAGGAAAAGGTCGCCCTGCTGCTGGCCGCCAACGCCGCGGCGATGAAGAATCCCCAGGCCCGCTTCGTCAACTCCAGCATGTTCTTCCTCAAGGAAGAAAAGTCCTACGCCAACAGCGAGGGCGCGCTGGTGGCGCAGACCATCTTCCGCAGCCAGCCCAGCCTGACGGTGACCGCGGTCGCGTCGGGAGATTTCCAGAGCCGGCAGAGCAACGACATCGCCCCCCGGGGCCGCGGCTACGAGCACGTGACCGAAGCGGCCCTGGTGGAGAACGCTCCCCGCTGGGCCGAGGAGGCGGTGGCCAAGCTGGGGGCGCGGCCGGTGGATGCCGGGCGCTACGACCTGATTCTCCATCCCAGCCACCTCTGGCTCACCATCCACGAATCGGTGGCCCACCCGACCGAGCTGGATCGCGCCATGGGCTACGAAGCCAATTACGCCGGGACCAGCTTCGTGTTTCCCCCCGACCAGGTGCTGGGCTCGCTCAAGTTCGGATCCCCGCTCATGAACATCCGGGGCGACCGCTCCCAGGCCGGCTCGCTCGCCGCGTGCGGGTGGGACGACGACGGAGTCAAGCCGGAGGACTTCGACATCGTGAAGAACGGGATCTTCGTGGACTATCAGACCACCCGGGAGCAGGCGCTCTGGCTCGACTGGTACTACAAGAAGCTGGGCAGGCCGACCCGCTCGCATGGATGTTCCTATGCCCAGTCCTGGGCCGACGTGCAGTTCCAGCGGATGCCCAACGTGTCGCTGCTCCCCGGCGAGCAGGACCTGGTCTGGGAGGACCTGATCGCCGCCACCGACCGGGGCATTGCGATCGTGGGTGACGGCTCCTTCTCGATCGACCAGCAGCGCTACAACGCCCAGTTCGGCGGCCAGCTCTACTACGAGATCCGGGGCGGCAAGATCACCGGGATGCTCAAGGACGTGGCCTACCAGATGCGCACCCCGGAATTCTGGGGCGCGCTCGACATGCTGGGCGGACCGCGCAGCTATTTCCTGGGGGGCGCCTTCGGCGACGCCAAGGGCCAGCCGTCGCAATCCAACGCGGTGAGCCACGGCTGTGTGCCGACCCGGCACCGCCAGATCAACGTGATCAACACCGGGAGGCAGTCATGAGCCGTCCGACCCAGGACCAGGGCGCCCGGACGATCTCCCGCGCCGATGCCGAGGCGCTGGCCCGGAAGATCCTGAGCCTGAGCACCGCCACCGAAGCGCGGGTCAGCATCAACAGCGGAGCCCGGGGCAACACCCGCTTCGCCGAGAACCAGATTTCCACCGCGGGCGACAACAGCAACACCGCCGTGGTGGTGCGCAGCGTGGTGGGCAACAAGATCGGCCAGGCGGCCACCAACAAGCTGGACGACGCGGGGCTCAAGGCGGTGGTGGATGCGTCGGAGCGGCTGGCCCGGCTGAGTCCCGACGACCCGGAGCGGATGCCCGAGCTCGAGCCCCAGCAGTATCAGGAAGGGAAGGGCTGGAGCGAGAGCACCGCGCGGCTGGATCCCGCGCTCCGGGCCGCCGCGGTCACCAGTATCACCGACCAGGCGCGGGCGGCGGGGCTGGTCAGCACCGGCTATCTGGAGACCCGGGCCACCGCGAGCGCCCTCGCCAACAGCAAGGGCCTGTTCGCCTACGACCGGGATACCGACGCGGTACTCACCACCACGGTGCGGACTCCCGACGGGGCCGGCTCCGGCTGGGCCGGCGGCGCGTCGCACGCGTTCTCCGCGCTCGATCCGGCGGCGCTGGGCGCCCGCGCGGTAGACAAGGCGAAGCGGTCGGTGGGCGCGGTGGCCATCGAGCCGGGACGCTACACCGTGGTGCTGGAGCCGACCGCGGTCGGGAATCTGCTCCAGCTCATGACCGGGGCGATGAACGCGCGCGGCGCCGACGAGGGGCGGAGCTTCTTCTCCAAGCCGGGTGGCGGCAACAAGATCGGCGACAAGGTGGTGGACCAGCGGGTCACCATCGTCAGCAACCCCTTCGATCCGGAGACCTATGGCACCCCCTTCACCGGAGAGGGCCTCCCCACCCGCCCGATGACCTGGATCGAGAACGGCGTCGTCAAGAATCTCAACTACGACCGCTACTGGGCCCAGAAACAGGGGAAGGAGCCGACCGGATCGGCCGGGGGGCTCAAGATGTCGGGAGGAAACGAGACCATCGAGTCGCTGATCGCCGCCTGCGAGCGCGGCGTGCTGGTGACCCGGTTCTGGTACATCCGCGGAGTAGATCCACGGAGCATTCTCTATACCGGCCTCACCCGGGACGGCACCTTCCTGATCGAGCAGGGCAAGGTCGTCAGGGCCATCAAGAACTTCCGGTTCAACGAGTCGCCGGTGGTGATGCTCAACAACATCCTGGCTATGGGACGGCCGGTACGGGTCTCGGCCAGCGAGAGCGGGAACGCCGGGGCGCCCGTGGTGGTGCCGCCGCTGCTGGTCCGGGATTTCAACTTTACTTCGCTGTCCGATGCGGTATAGCCCGTCCGGTCCGTAAGAGCGGGTAGGGATTCACCGGCGATCCGCCCCAGTACTTGCGCGGATCGCCGGTGGTCGAGATTTCGAAATGCAGGTGATAGTCACCCGGATTGGCATTGCCGGTGTCCCCCACGTAACCGATCAGCTCTCCCGGCGTGAGCGGCTGCCCTTCCCGAATCCCCTCCGCATACCGGTCGAGGTGGGCGTAGTAGTAGATGGTGCGCTGGTCCGGCGCGAGCGCGTAGAGCGTGGTGCCGCCCCGGTCGCTCTGGAAAAGCTTGAGCACCACCGAGTGGCCGACCGAGACCACCGGGGTGCCGCGAGGCGCCTCGATGTCGATGGCATCGTGCCGGCGCCCCAGCCCGCGCGCCTCGGAAAAGGTATCGCGGAGCCGGTCGGGTGAGACGCCTTCCACCGGTATGACCAGTCGCTGGTCCGGCGGCGCAACCGCAACTCCGGAATCCCGAGGCGGCAAGGTCGCCTCGGGTGGCGCTTCCGGTCTCAGCAGGCAGACCAGCAGCACCACCGCCCCGGTAGCGAGCGCCCCGGCCGCCAGCATTCGGGGGAGCTTGCGCACCGCCCGCCGCTCACCGCGCCGCGGCGAGACTCCTCAAGCCATCGGCCAGCAGTCGCACTTTTTTCGGATCCGCGGCTCCGGCTTCTCCGTCGAGCTGGGTGGCCAGCCGGGTCAGGGCCTCGCTGCGCCGGCCGCCCGAGAGCCGTTCGGCCCGGGACAGCTCGTCCCGCACCGCCGAGAGCCGCGCGCCGGCCAGACCGGCGGAGCGCTCCAGCTGGTCGAGGTAGGCCCGGGCCAGCGCGAAGCTGGGCGGCCAGACCAGCTGGGGCTGTTCCTGGGCGTTCAGGTATTCGAACCGCACCGTCTTCGCGGCGTCGAGCTCGTTCCTGGAGATGAAGCCGCTGGGGAGCAGCTCGAAGATGTCGAGCCCCCGGGCGATCTCCGAGCTGTAGATGTGCCCGTTGTACCAGTACGCCGACCAGGACCCCGCCTGCACCATCTTGGTCGAGTCCATCGGCCCGCGGTCATGGTAGGCGATTTCCACCGGATGCTTCGGGTCGGTCCAGTCGAACACCGAGATCCCGCCCTGGTACCAGGACTGCACCATCACGTCGCGTCCCGGGATCGGAATCAGCGAGCCGTTGTGGGCCACGCAGTTCTCGAACCCGGTCTGGGGTGCCGGCATCTTGTAGTAGCTCTGGAAGGTCATCTCCCGGTTCACCAGGGTGAAAATCGCGTTGGCGCCCCACACCTGCTTGTCGGTGGCGCGGCAGCGAGGGGCCCGGCCACCACCCCACTCGTCGGAAAAGAGGATCTTGGATCCGTCATTATTGAAGGTGGCCGAGTGCCAGAGGGAGAAGTTCGAATCGGCCACTGCTCCAATCCGCTTCGGATTGGCGGGATTGCTGATGTCGATCAGCAGGCCGTAGCCGCGGCAGGCACCGCCGGCCAGCCCGATCGCCGGATACGCCGTGATGTCGTGGCACTGGGTCGGTGGACCCCGGGGCCTCGCGGGGGTCGTGTCCCGGTCGGTCGCCCCCGTGGTATCTGCCGGGGTGGTATCAACCGGCTCGGCATGCCTCGGCGCTTCGGTCAGCCCCTGAAAAATCCGGGGGGAGCTCACGATCCGGGCCTGCTCCGGCGCCGCCAGCGGCACCCTGATGACCTCGATGCGGAACAGCGCGCTGTTGGGGTCCTGGTCCAGCGGCGCATCGGAACAGCCGGGCAGCTCCTTCGGAGAGCGCACCGGTGCCGAACCGGAGACGTAGATGTAGACGTTGGCCGGATCCCTTGGATCGGTCACCACGGTGTGGGTATGGGATCCCCGGCAGGTCTGCACGTTGGCGAGATACTTCGGATTGGCGATATCGCTGATCTCGAAGATCCGGATCCCCCGCAGCCGGTCGTGGCTCACCGTGTCCGGGACGCCCTGGAGGCCGCAGTCGAGCCGGCCGCTGGTGGACTCGCCCGACACGAACAGCAGATTCTTGTACACCGAGACGTCGCTCTGCGAGCCGGGACAGACGTAGGCGATGCGCAGAGAGGGCTTGGCCGGCTTGGAAATGTCCCAGACCTGGACGCCGCTGTAGTTGCCTTGGATGACGTATTTCCCGCTGAAGGCCAGGTCGGAATTGGTGAGCCGGCGGTCTCCCGGGGTGGTCGGGCTGAAGAACTTCTCCGAGGGCGGTGTCTTCGACACCACCCGGAGGTTCCAGGCCGCCTCGCCCGCGTTCATCCATCCGGCGCGGAGCCCGACCCGGGGATCGGGGCTCGGCGCGGTGGTGGTCCGATCCGGCTGTTGCCGGGCGGCAGCCGGCAGGGCGGCGGCAGCAGTGAGCCCGAGAACCAGCAGCAGGGACTTGGTCACGGTTGCTTTCCTTCCCGAAGGGCCGCGAGCATATCGCTCATGAATTCGATCTCGGTGATCTGATCGACGTGGACGTCGGATGCGAACTTGAAGACGATTTCATCCTGGGCCGCGCCATGGGAGCCGAAGAGCTTCTCCACCATGGTAATCGCGCCCTGGTGATGCCGGATCATGAAGGTGAGAAACAGCCGGTCGAACTCCGCTCCCCGGGCCTGGTCCAGCTGGGCGAGCTGCTCCGCGGTCAGCATCCCCGGCATGTGGGCGTAATGCGCCATACCCGGCATCCCGGCGTGGGAGGAGTCCGCGCCGGGCACCGGCTCGTTGCGCTCCCGGAGCCAGTCCTCCATCAGCGCGATCTCGTCCCGCTGGCCGACCACGATGCGCTCGGCCAGCCGCCGGACCGCCGTCCCCGCGCCGTGGCTGGCCGCCCATCCGGCCATCACCACCGCCTGGGCGTGGTGGCCGATCATTCCCGACATGAATTCCGCGTCCGCCCGGGTATAGGGAGGCTTCCCGCCGTCGGCCTGGACCTGCGCCGCGGGCGTCAGGACCGGAGCCGGCGGACTCCCGCAGGCGGCGAGCAGGGCAAGGCCCGGAGCCAGCAGACCCTTCACGGCGTCGGTTCTCCGGGACGATACGCGCGCTCGGTGTGCTCCTTGAGCTGGGAGGGGTAGAAGTAGACTTCCCGGAGATCGCCCTTGCTGTAGCGCACCGCCTGGTCGTTGAAGTGCGGCGAGGCGGGATGGCCGCTCTGCCCTCCGGCGCTGACCGCCCGGGCCCGCACGCTGTCTCCGAATTCCACCACCGCAACGAAGCTGTTGCCGCTGGTGCCGTAGAGCTTCCTGGTTCCTTCGTAACGGCGGGCTCCGAAGGACGCCAGGGAGCCCCAGCGCGCCGAGGTGAAGGGAACCGGGATGCTGGGTCCCGAATCGCTGAACGGCTGGACGATGTCGCCGGTCAGCCGCTGGAATCGATTGACCTCTCCCCAGGGGATCTTCCAGCTGCCGTAATCCCTGGTGAGCTCGGAGGAAGCGGTCGCCAGCGCGCCCAGCAGCTGGGCCGGGGTAGCCCGGGTGGCAATGTATTCGTCCCCCGGCACGCCGGCCCGTCTGGCCTCGCTGCCGATGGTGCGGCCCACCTGATCGCCCCAGGCGATCGCCAGGGTGGTGGCGATCGAGGCCTCGGACCAGCGCAGATCCCATTCGCGCAGGGTCCGGATCTGTTCCGCGAGACTCGCCTTGTGGGGATGGCCGGCCGGCACCCGGTCCCATGCTCCGACCAGCGCCGGAATCAGGGGCTCGAAGGCGGTGAGATAGCTGTCGTAGGCCGCTTCGATGAGCCTGCCGAGCGTGAAGTCCCTTCGCCCCTCGAGGACTCTGATGGCGTGGAGCCCCCGGGCGTTCTCGGAGTTCTCATCCATGTACTTCGGAAAATCGCTCTGCCGGGGACTGCTGGCTCCCGCCGCGGAGTAGGGCCAGTTGTTGGTGTTGTAGAGCCAGCCCCCCGGAGGATTCACTACCAGCGGGCTCTGGTCGATGGTGTGCAGGCCCTGCCACTCGGTGGCCGGGTCGCTGCCGTCCACCGGCCGGCTCCAGTCGAACTTGGGATCCCGCCGGGGAACGAAGTTGGCGTGGAAATAGGCGATGTTCCCCTCGGCATCCGCGAAGATCGTGTTGTTGGAGGAGTTGGTGTACAGCTCCATGGTCTTGCGGAACTCCTGGTAGTTCTTCGCTTTGGTCCGGCTGTAGGACTGGGTCAGGGCCTTCACCGGCTCCTCCATCAGCCGGACGCTCACCCAGCTCCCGGCGGTATCCCGGACCACCGGCCCATGATGGGTCCGGTACACCGTGAACGTCCGGCGGCTCATCCCGCTGTCGGTCTTGAACGGCACCGTGATGGTCGTGGCCCGGAGGGGCCGGCTTTCGGTTCCGTACCGGTAGGTGAGCGCGGGTCCGGAGCTGTCCACCCGCTCCAGGTATTCGTCGATGTTGTCCACTCCGCTCGAGGTGTGCATCCAGCCGGCGCGCTCGTTGAATCCCTGATAGACGAAGAACTGGCCCCAGGTCACCGCGCCGTAGGCATTGAGCCCTTCCTCGCTGGTTACCTGGACTTCCGCCCGGAAGAAAAACGAGGTGTGGGGATTGATCAGCAACAGGGCCCGCCGATTGGCGGTGTTCTGCGGTGCAATCGCGAACCCGTTGGAGCCCGAGGGCTCGGCGGGTGTGGCGGTGTCGGCCGCGGGGGACGGGGCGCGCGTCCCGTAGAACTCCTCCAGATCCCGGAGCGAGATGCTCTCGATGTCTCCCCCGATGCTGCCCTCGCTGAAGGTGAGCGCCATCCAGGGCTCGAAGCGGGTCAGCACCCGGGGCCGGACCTCGGGATGGGTCTGCAGGTAGTAATTCAGCCCGTCGGCCCAGGCATCCATCAGGGTCCGGAGCCACTCCGGGCTCGCCGCGTAGCGGGCCTGCATGGTGTCGGGATCGATGAACAGCTTCATGCGGAGGTCCCGCCAGATGGCGCGCTCCCCTTCGGCTTCGGCCAGCCGACCCATCGAGTTGAGGTAATTGGTTTCGACCCGGTTGAAGTCGTCTTCGGCCTGGGCGTAGATCAGGCCGAACACGGCATCCGCATCCGACTTGCCGCGGATATGGGGAATCCCCCAGTCATCCCGGGTGATGGTGACGTTGCGGGCCCGGGCCTCCCAGCGGGCGGTCTCGCCGCCTGGAGCTGTCCCCGCAGCGCACCCGCCGGCAGCGAGCGCCAGAAGCAGAGCCGCTCGGCGGATCATGGCCGAGTGGCTCCGGCCGGCTTGGCGCGCCGGGCCGAGAAGGCGTCCTGGGCGGCGCCGGCAAAGTCCACGGTGCCCTTCATGGAATCGCCGGTCACCGTCGCAGTGACCGTCAGCGTCAGGGGGTTTCCGTTGTAATTCACTGTGTAGCTGAATCGTACCGTGCTGTCCCTGATGGTGCCGGTGAGAGGCACATCGCCGGCTTCCCGTTTGACGGTGCCCGTCAAGGTATCGCCCTTTACCTCAAAAACGATCTTGAAGCTGCGGGGTCCGCCCGGGGTATTGATGGATGCATCCCATTCCCCGGCGATCGATTGCGCGGAGAATCGGTGGCTGGGAGTTGAGAGGATGGGGATTGGGGATATCGGCGCCAACCCCCAGCTCCCAGCTCCCAACCCCAAGACACACGCCCCCGCCAAGATCAGTCGTTTCATACAACAGCTCCATCGCGTGGAAGACCGGTGGAAAGATAGCCCGCCGGCCGGAAGAGGCTCCAGGTTTCGAGCGTATCCGAGACCCGGGCGTGTCCATGAATTCGATAGCCAAAATGTTCGTAGAGCGACAGGTTGCGCGGAAGCTCGGTGCTCAGGCTGACGCCGGTCGAGTGCGGATCGGCGGCGGACAGATCATGGGCGGCTTCGAGGAGCATGCGAGCCAGCCCGCGGCCCTGATGCGATCGCCGCGCACCGATCATGTTGAGATGGTGGTGGTGGCCGCTGATGGCGGACCGCGCGGTGGCGGAGGCGAAGGCCTCGTACCGCGAGCGAGCCTCGCGACCGAGCTCGCCCCACACGGCTTCCCGATGCGCAATCAGCGCCGGCGGAGGATTCGGATCGCCCGGCAGCGTCATCGTGGCGGTCGCGACCAGATCGCCCGCATCGTCGTACACACCCAGCAGGGGATCGTTCCGGAACGCCCGGCCGCTCACGAACAGACCAACCAATGTTCGCAGGCGCTCGTCATACGGCGGCTCGGGCCCGAGCACGTATCGCATGACGGGGTAGTCATGGAACGCATCGCTGAGGACGGTGACGATGTCGTGGGTCTGGGCGGGGGAG
>DATCXX010000416.1:0-12693 GCA_036565615.1 Gemmatimonadales bacterium
TGCGGGTGGGCCACCAGCAGCGCGCCGGTCTCCCCCGCCCCGGTCACGATGTTCACCACCCCGGGCGGCAGCCCTGCCGATTCGAAGTACCTCGCCAGCTCGAGAATGGTGAGCGGGGTCTGCTCGGCCGGCTTGAGCACCACGGTGCAGCCGGCGCAGATGGCCGGGGCCAGCTTCCAGGCCGCCATGAGCAGGGGATAGTTCCAGGGGATGATCTGGCCGCAGACCCCGATCGGCTCCCGGAGCGCCAGGCTCATGGCGTTGTCGGGGACCGGCACCACCTCGCCCATGATCTTGGTGGCCATGCCGCCGTAGTACTCGAAGCAGGTGGCGGCGTCGGCAATGTCGAACTCCGCCTCGACGATCGGCTTGCCGTTGTTGCGGGTCTCCAGCTCGGCCAGCTCGGCGGCGTGCTCCCGGATGGTTTGCGCTATCCGGAACAGGATCCGGCCCCGCTCCTGCCCGGTCACCGCCGGCCAGGGCCCGGCGTCGAAGGCCCGCCGGGCCGCGGCCACCGCCGCGTTCACGTCGGCGACGTCGGCGTCGCTGACCCGGCCGATGACCTCCTGGGTGGCGGGGTCGATGACGTCGAGCAGCCGCTCTGAACCGGAGGCGGTGAAGCGGCCATTGATGTAGTGTTCCGCGGGGCTCATTCCTCAAGTTCCCGGACCGGGAGCGATCGTGCAAGTGCGCCGCCCTGTGCCGCTGCCGGTCTATTTCGCGCTCACCTTTCTGGTCGCGTGGATGTTGTGGTACGCGGCCACGCTGCTCGGCGGCGAATCGCCGAACCAGCTCCTCTTTCTTCCCGGAACCTTCGCCCCCGGCATCGTGGCGGTGCTGCTCACCGCGCGGTCCGAAGGCGCTGCGGGCGTAAGGGCGCTGCTGGCCCCGCTGTTCCAGTGGAACGTGGAAGTGCGGTGGTACCTGTTCGCCCTGCTGTTCATGGCCGCCATCAAGCTCACCGCTGCGCTGACCCTCCGCCTCGCGACCGGCGACTGGCCCCGGTTCGGTGACACTTCCCTGATCCTCATGCTGGCCGCGACCCTGGTCTCGACCGTCACCCTGGGACAGTCGGGCGAGGAGGTCGGCTGGCGCGGCTATGCCCTGCCTCGCATGTCCACCCGGTTCGGCCTGGGGCCCTCGAGCCTGATGCTCGGGGTCATCTGGGCGGTGTGGCACCTGCCGCTTTTCTTCATTCCCGGCACCAGCACCACCGGCCAGTCCTTCCCGCTCTACCTGCTCCAGGTCATCGCCCTGTCGGTGGCGCTGGCCTGGCTCTGGTGGCGTACCGGCGGGAGCCTGCTGCTCACCATGCTGCTGCACGCCGCGGTCAACAACACCAAGGACATCGTGCCGTCGGCGGTAGAAGGCGCTGACGCCGTCTTCGGCCTCAGCACCTCGGTGGTGGCCTGGGTCACCGTCCTGCTGTTGTGGATCTCTGCGGGATACTTTCTGGTCCGGCTCCGCGGCGCCTCGGTACCGCGATAAGTTGAAGCCATGAGCGCCTTTGCCGTTTCGCTCCTGGCCGCCCTCCAGGCCGCCAGCACCCACCCCGCGGTCCGCCGCTGGGAGTTCATCTACACCTCGGCGTCGTTCCCCAGCGCCCACGCCTCCACCATCGCGGAAACCCCTGACGGGATGGTGGCGGCCTGGTTCGGCGGCTCGCGGGAAGGGGCCGACGACGTCGCCATCTGGCTCTCCCGCATGGTGGACGGCAAGTGGACCGCGCCGGTCAGCGTCGCCAATGGGCAGCAGCCCGACGGGACCCGCCACCCCTGCTGGAATCCGGTGCTGGCTCCCTGGCCCGACGGGAGTCTCCGGCTCTTCTACAAGGTGGGGCCCGGCCCGGCGGCCTGGTGGGGGATGGTGAGTGTGTCGCGCGATGGGGGACGGAGCTGGAGTCCCGGCCGGCGCCTCCCCGATGGAATCATCGGGCCGGTCAAGAACAAGCCGGTCTGGCTTTCCGATGGGACGGTGATCAGCCCGAGCAGCACCGAGTCGCCTGACCCGGTATCGCGCTGGCGAATCCACTTCGAGCTCTCCTCCGACTCGGGCCGGAGCTGGACCAAGACGGCGCCGCCCGAGCTTGCCGACCGGGTCGAGCCCCAGGCGATTCAACCCACTATCCTGCTGCACCGGAACGGCGCGCTCCAGGCGCTGGGACGCACCCGTTCCGGCTTCATTTTCGAGAGCTGGTCACTCAACCGGGGGAAGAACTGGGGTCCGGTCACCCTCACAAAATTCCCCAATCCCAACTCCGGCATCGATGCGGTGACCCTGCGCGACGGACGCCAGCTCCTGGTGTACAACCATTCTCCCCGGGGCCGCTCCCAGCTGTTCGTCGCGCTCTCCAATGACGGAAGGGACTGGCGCCCCGCGCTGGAGCTGGAAACCGAGGGGGGAGAGTATTCCTATCCCGCGGTGATTCAGGCCCGGGACGGAACAGTCCATATTACCTACACCTGGAACCGAAACCACATCATGTACGTTGCCCTCGACCCGAGAGCCCTGGAGCGCTGATCATGTTCTCTTCCGGAATCGTCGTGGTCCTCCGCCTGTTCCATATCGGCGCCGGCGTTTTCTGGGTGGGCGGGGTGCTGATGTTCGCCCGCTTCATCTTCCCAGCGGTCCAGGCGGTGGGACCTGCCGCCGGCCCGTTCATGGATCAGCTCACCCGGGTCCGCCAGCTGCCCAGAGCCCTGCTCGGCGCCGGATTCGTCACCAGCCTCTCCGGCCTTCTCCTCTATTGGCATGACTCGGCCGGCTTCCAGGGCACCTTCATGAGCAGCGTCACCGGCATGACCCTGGGCACCGGCGGACTGCTGGCCATCGTGGCCCTGACGATCGGGCTGACGGTGAACGCGCCCACCGCCAGACGACTGGGCGCGCTCGCCGCCGCGGTCCAGGCCCGGGGAGCTCCTCCCTCGCCGGAGCAATCGGCCCAGATGCAGCAACTCCAGGCCCGGCTCGGCACCGCGGGCCGGATCGTCGCGCTGCTTCTGGTGCTCGCCACCGCGGCCATGGCGACGGCCCGCTATCTCTGACCCACGCGCCCTCGAAAGCAGAACCATGATCCACGACAGCATCGTCTCCACCATCGGCAACACCCCCATCGTGCGGCTCAACCGGCTCCCGCCCAAGGGCATCCACCTCTTCGTCAAGCTGGAGGCCAGGAACCCCATGGCGTCGGTCAAGGACCGGCTGGCCTGGGCCATCATCCAGGACGCCGAGGTCAAAGGCCTCCTCAAGCCGGGCCAGACCGTGATCGAGGCCACCTCCGGCAACACCGGGATCGCCCTCGCCATGGTCTGTGCGGCCCGGGGGTATCCGTTCGTGGCGGTGATGGCCGACTCCTTCTCGGTCGAGCGCCGCAAGCTGATGCGATTCCTCGGCGCGAAAGTCCTGCTGACGCCCGCGGCCGAGCGGGCCAGCGGGATGGTGCGGGTCGCCGAGGAGCTCGCCAGGAAGAACGGATGGTTCCTGGCCCGCCAGTTCGAGAACGAAGCCAATCCCGCCTACCATCGGCAGACCACCGGCCCCGAGATCCTGCGCGACTTCGCCGATCTGCCGCTGGATTACTTCGTGACCGGCTACGGGACCGGCGGCACCCTCACCGGCGCGGGCCAGGTGCTCAAGACCGCCCGCCCCGGCATCAAGATCATCGTCGCCGAGCCGGAGCAGGCGGCACTGCTCAACGGGAAGCCGTGGCAGCCCCACAAGATTCAGGGTTGGACCCCCGATTTCATTCCCCAGGTGCTGGATCGCACGGTGATCGACCGGGTCATCACCGTCACCGACGCCGAATCGGTGGAGTGCTCCCGGAATCTCGCGGCCCGGGAAGGGATCTTCTGCGGGATTTCTTCCGGCGGGACCCTGGCCGCGGCACTCAAGGTGGCAAAGGAGGCGGCGCCGGGGAGCCACATCCTCGCCATGCTGCCCGATACCGCGGAGCGCTACCTCTCCACCGTGCTGTTCGAGGGGATCGCCGAGGGCACCGATGCCCTCCCCTGAAGCTTGCATCGCCTGCAAACCGCTGCAGCACCCTTGCGCGCTCCTCGGAAGCGCAGCATCATAGGGGAGCAGTACCCCCCTGGAGGTGTTATGAAGAAGCAGTTCGTGGTACCGGTGCTCCGGGAAGAGGCCGCGCTCGCCCAGCTGACGCTGGGTGTAGCGGTGTGCTCAGTCTGCGATGCGGTCGGAGCCTAGCCCTCGCCGCCTGGATCATTCGGAAAAGAAACGCCCGGGCAACCGGGCGTTTCTTTTTCTGGGTACCGCGCTCACCCTCGCCGGAGCGGCCTGCGCCCGCGCGCCGGAGCCGGAGCCGGTCACTGTCCGTGCGGGGCTCCTCCTCGACGGGCGGGGCGGTCTTCAGCGCGACGCCCTGATCACCGTGGTGGGCAGCCGGATCAGCGCGGTCGCTCCGTATCGGTCGGGGCCGGTCACCTACGACTTATCCCGGTACACGGTGCTCCCCGGCCTGATCGATCTCCACGTTCACATCAGCGGCTACATCAACCGGCTGGGAAAGGTGAGCCGGGTGGACGACGGGGAGACCGAGGCTCAGCGAGCCGCGGGCAAGGCCGGGAATGCCCTCGCCACCCTCCGCGCCGGCTTCACCACCGTCGTCAGCCTGGGCTCCGAATCCGACGGGGAGCTGCGCGACAGCATCGAAGCGGGCCGCATCCCCGGCCCCCGGATCCTCACCTCGCTGGCGCCGTTCTCCGATACCGGCTTGACGCCGAAAGAGCTGCGCCGCCTGGTCCGCCGGCGCGAGACCGAGGGGGCCGACGTCATCAAGATCTTCGGCGCCCGGTCCATCGAGACCGGCGGGGAGCCCAGCTTCAGCCCGGCGCAGCTCGCCGCCCTCTGCGGCGAAGCCCGGCGCGCCGGCCTCCGCTCCATCGTCCACGTTCAGTCCGATGCCAGCATCGCCGCCGCCGCCGCGGCCGGCTGCGACCAGGCCGAGCACGGTTTCTTCGCCTCGGCTGCGGGGCTCGAGGTCCTGGCCCGGAGCGGTGTCGAGTTCGACCCCCAGTGCCGCCTGGTCTTTGCCAACTACCTGAACCATCGCGAGCGCCTCGAAGGCATTCGCGGCTTCGACTCCGCCGGATTCGCCCAGATGGAGCGGATGCTGCCGACCTTTCCTCCCCTGATCCGGAGTGCGCTCGCCACGCCCGGGCTCAGCCTCCTCTATGGGAGCGACGCGACAGCCGGAGCCCACGGCAACAACGCCGACGACCTGGTCTGCCGGGTGCGCGAGGCGGGCCAGTCCCCCATGGACGCCCTGGTCACCGCCACGTCGCGCAATGCCGCGGCGCTGGGACTGGGCGACGTCATCGGCACCATCGCGCCCGGCTTCGCGGCCGACCTGATCGCGCTCGAGGGTGACCCGCTCACCGAAATCGAGGCGGTGAAGCGGGTGGTGTTCGTGATGCGGAGCGGGCGGACCCTTTAGGGTAGGACTGGTGTGCCAGCGGCCCGATCTCTCGTCTCCTCAAGGTCAGCCACGAGGAGCCATCAATGCGCGCAAGGCGGTTGTTCCCCTTCCCCCTTCCCCGGGTTTTCCCCCTTCCCCGGGTTTTCCCCCTTCCCCGGGTTTTCCCCCTTCCCCTTGCTTTCCCCGTTCTCCTGTTGACCGGCTGCGTGGCCGCCGCGGCCGGCGCGGGCGCGGCCGGCGCGATCTACGTCATCGACCGGGGCGCCGAAACCTCGCTGCTGGCTCCGGTGCCGACCGTCGAGGCCTCGGCCAAGCGGGTCTTCGGCGAGATGGGGATCAAGGAGACCAAGACCAGCACCGAGCAGGCGGGCGGCGGGGAAAAGCGAATCATCGAGGGCACTCTCGACGACCGGGAAATCTCGGTCAACATCGAGACCGCCGGCACCGGATCCAAGGTGGTGGTGGTGGCCAGGAAATCGGCGGTGACCTGGGACAAGGACCTGGCCAAGAGCATCCTGGAAAGGATCGTCGAGGGGACCAAGTAACCAGCAGGGGGCCCGGTTAGATTTTACCCGATGCCCCAACCCCGCCAGCGCATCATCCACGACACCGCCGGCCTCAACACCGGCGAGTGGGCGGTCATTGCGGACGACCACTTCATCACCCCGGTGGAGCGATTCTTCACCCGGAGCCACGCGCCGGTTCCCACCGTGGACCCGGCCAGCTGGCGGCTCGAGATCGGGGGACTGGTGGAGCGGCCCTGGGCATTTTCGCTGGAGGAGCTGACCGGGGCATTCCCGGAACAGACGGTCGCCGCCACCCTGGTTTGCGCCGGTCTCCGCCGGGAGGAATACCTCTCGGTCGGCCCGCTTCCCGGGGAACTGCCCTGGGGGCCGGAGCCGGTGAGCACCGGCCGGTGGACCGGCGTTTCGCTGGCCGACGTCCTCGGTGCCGCCGGCGTCTCCGGGTCGGCCCGACACGTGGAATTCGTGGGCCTCGATCGGGTCGAGCGGCACGGACACCGCTTCGGATTCGGGGGCTCGATCGATATCGACAAGGCAATGGCCGGTGAGGTGCTGCTGGCAACCCGGCTCAACGGCGTGCCGCTGCCGCCACCGCACGGCTTCCCCCTGCGGGTGATCGTGCCGGGATGGGTCGGGGCCCGCAACGTGAAATGGCTGGGCGGGATCAACCTGCTCGACCGCCCTTCCGACAACTATTTCCAGAGCCGGGCCTACCGGGTCCAGCGGGAAGTGAACCCGGACGATCCCCGCGACGTCTCCGCCGGCCTGGCCATGAGCACGGTGCCGCTCAACGCCGCGATCATCGATCCCTCGCCCGATCAGGTGGTCCAGGCGGGCCGGCTGCGGGTCCGGGGTTGGGCGATGGGAAGCGGAGGGAGCCCGCTCACCGGGGTGGAAGTGTCCCCCGACGCGGGGTGGAGCTGGACTCCGGCGCGGATCAGCCACGCCGGCGAGCCCTGGACCTGGAGCTTCTGGGAGGCCGAGCTCACCCTCGAGCCGGGCCGCCACTTCCTGGCCGCCCGCGCCAGCGACAGCGAAGGCACCACCCAACCGCAGTCCGTGCATGAGACCTGGAACGTCAAAGGCTACGGCAACAACGCCTGGTACCGGGTCGCGATCAACGCGAGGTAATCCGTGCAAGCCAATCCCGTCCTCACCGACCGCGTCCGCGCCGCGGCCGAGCTGCTCGAATCCATCGTGGCCGACCGGGGGATCCTGGCCGGCATCCCGAAGGAGGACAAGCGCCGGCTGCTCGACGCCGCCGCCAAGGTCTATCATCCCGACGCCAAGGCCCGCCGGCTCCTGGTCAAGGCCACGGTGCGGGAGCGAAAGCGAGCCCGGATCCGGAAGGACGAGGAGGTGCTGGCCAGCACAGGGATCCGGACCCTGCGCCGGCAGACCGTCTTCACCACCCCGAATTTCTTTCCGCCGACCGAAGAAGAAACGACTGAAGGCCGAAGGCTGAAGACTGAAGACTGTCGTAACTGCTACATCTGCAAACAGGACTACACCGCGGTCCATCACTTCTACGACAAGCTCTGTCCGGCCTGCGGCGAGCTCAACTACGCCAAGCGCACCGAGCTGGCCGACCTATCCGGGCGCACCGCGCTGCTCACCGGCGGCCGGGTGAAGATCGGCTACCAGGCCGGGCTCAAGCTGCTCCGGGCCGGAGCCAGGCTCATCGTCACCACCCGGTTTCCCCGCGACTCGGCGGCCCGCTACGCCGCCGAGCCCGACTTCGAGGCCTGGAGCGACCGGCTGGAAATTTTCGGGCTGGATCTGCGGCACACCCCCAGCGTGGAGGCGTTCTGCCGGGAGCTGCTGGCGACTCACGACCGGCTCGACTTCATCATCAACAACGCCTGCCAGACGGTGCGGCGGCCCCCGGCCTTCTATCAGCACATGATCGCGGCGGAGACCGCGGCCCAGGCCTCGCTTCCTGAGCCGGCCCGGAGGCTGTTGGGAGCGGGGATTGCTTCGGCCGCAGCGCGGCCTCGCAATGACTCCGGTATGGGACGGCCTCGCAATGGCTCGATCGGCCTCCTGCACGCCGCGCAGCTCTCCCAGGTGGCCCTCCTTCCCGAGGACCACGACGTCGGGGTGGAGCTCTTCCCGGAGGGCAAGCTTGACCAGGACCTCCAGCAGGTGGACCTCCGGGGGCGCAACTCCTGGCGGCTGCTGCTCGACGAGGTCAGCTCGGTGGAGTTGATGGAGGTGCAGCTGGTCAACGCGATCGCCCCCTTCGTGCTCAACGCCCGGCTCAAGCCGCTGATGATGCGGACCGCCAACCGGGACAAGCACATCGTGAACGTCTCCGCGGTGGAGGGCCAGTTCTACCGCAGGTTCAAGACCACCCGGCACCCCCATACCAACATGGCCAAGGCCGCGCTCAACATGATGACCCGCACCTCGGCCACCGATTATCACCACGCCGGGATCCACATGAACAGCGTGGACACCGGCTGGGTGACCGACGAGGACCCGGTCGAGCTGGCCCGGAAGAAGACCGCCGAGCACCGGTTCCATCCCCCGCTCGACATCGTGGACGGGGCCGCCCGGATCACCGATCCGATCATCTCCGGCATCAATACCGGGCAGCATGTGTGGGGGCAGTTTCTGAAGGACTACAAGCCGACGGATTGGTAGCGGATAGCGGATAGCGGATAGCGGATAGCGGATTGCGGGAAGCGGGAAGCGGGAAGCGGGAAGCGGGGGTGCTGGCGTGTGAGGTTTTGCCCCAGCCTTCGGAGCCCCGTTTTGCGGGGCCCAAAGACACCCTTTTCCAGACCTCATTCAGCGCCGAGCCGGCCGGGGCGGCGAGTCTTAGCGCCGAAGTCGAGTTCGGCAGCGATCACGTGGGCTCGCCGTTCCCGCCGGCGGTACACGACAACTCGTTCAAGGCGTTCGACCGGCTCCGGCCGGTCACCGTGGTCATTCAGCGGGGCGGCAGCGTGACCTACGAGGTGTACCCCTGCCACCGGCCGGCGGTCTACGCTGCCGGCACGACTCCGGACGACATCGACGCGAATGCGACCGAGCCGATCGGCGTCACCGGCTGTCCGCCGGACCGGATCAACGATCCCGACGGCCGGATCGCGCTGGCACCGCCGCAAAGCAGCGTGGAAACCGAGTGGACCACTCCGCCGGGAACCTTCGCCCAGCCGGGCACCTACCTGGTGATCTGCACCACCCAGGTACACTTCCTCTTCGCCAAGATGTACGGCTGGGTGATCGTGAAGTGACTCCGCCGGGCATTCGTGTGCTCCCCTCCCGCCCCTCCATCGTTCTCTCATTGAGGGCTTCACAGGGAGGGAGCACCATGCCCGAGCGCAACGATCCGCGGCACCCGAGATCCGACGACCTCGACGTGCCCGCCCGTCATATTACGCCGCTGCCGCCGCTCAGCACCGATGAGCTGGACACCGCGGTGGAGCTGCCGCCCGATCTCGAAGGGGCGCCGATGTCGGAGGAGCTGACCGGACGGGCCGCCAAGACCGAGGACGACCTGAACGCGCTCTTCGGCAACCAGACCGAAGAGCACCTCGACGACGGATTCCAGGGCGGCAGCGGCGACGAGGAGAGCGGTGAGACGTAAGAAGTGAGAGGTGAGACGGTTTCACATCTTACGTCTCACGTCTCACATCTCCCCTGCCCACGCCCAGGGCGTCGGCGACGCGGTTGATGTAGTTGAACCAGGAAGCGATCAGGGTGATCTGCAGAATCCCGGTATCGTCGAAGCCCGCCGAGCGGAGCCGGGCGTGGTCCGCCGGCCCGATCCGGGTGGCGTCACGGGTGAGCTGCACCACGTAATCGAGCATCGCCCGGTCCCGCTCGTCGATCGGCGCGGTCCGGTAATCCTCCTCCAGCGCCCTCACCAGGGCCTCGTCCAGGGTGACTCGACGCAGAAACTCTGCGTGCGAATCAATTCAATAGCGGCACCGGTTGGTGACCGAGACGACCGTGGTGATCATCTCGTGCTGCGACCGGCTGAGCGGCAGCGCGGGCGACATCAGCTCGCCGAAGGTCGCAAAGGCGTGGAACAGCGCCTTCGGAATCAGGCTGTGGGAGGCCACGATCCCCGAGGTCCCGTCGCCGGTCGGGTGCACCGGTGTGGCGTACTCGATGGGATAGAGCTCGCGCTGCTTCTCGATCGCCTGCTTGAGCTCGGGGCTCGCGTCGGCGAGCGGGACGGTCTTGATCCAGGTCATTTGAGAGTCCTCAGCCATCAGCCATCAGTTCTGTTGCCTGTTGCCTGTAGCCTGTTGCCTTTCCTGAACCCCAGCAAATACACCGGCAACCCCAGCGCCACTACGCCCGCCCCCAGCGCCGCTTCCCTCGGGTTGTTGGAAGCTAGAAGGAAGAGCAGTACCCCCACCAGCACCAGGAAGACCAGCGGGGTGACCGGATAGCCGGTGGTCCGGTAGGTCCCTTCCGGGGCGGGCCGGCGGCGCAGCACGAACAGCGCTGCCACCGTGAACGCCACGAAGAGCACCGTCACGAAAATCAGGTAGGCCACCACCTGGTTGAAGGTGCCCAGCAGCACCAGCACCCCGGCCAGCACCGCCTGAATGAGGATGGCCCGCGCCGGCGTGCCGAACCGGGGGCTCACCTCCGCCACGCCCTTGAAGAAGAGCCCGTCCCGCGCCATGGCGTAGTAGACCCGGGGCGCCACCATCAGATAGACCGCGAGGCTGGTGGTGACCGAGACGATGACGATGCTGGAGAAGACCAGCGCGCCGGCGGTCCCGAAGATGGCCTGGCCCGCCTGAGCCGCGAAGGCTTCGCCGGAGGTGACCTGCTCCAGCGGCACCAGGTAGAGAAACACCGCGCTGGTGAGCACGTACACCACGGTCACCACCAGCACGCCGAGACCCAGTGCCCGGGGCAGCACCCGGCCGGGATCCTTCACTTCGCCGGCCAGCTTGGCGGCGTCCCACCATCCCGCGAAGGAAAAGAACGCCGCGACCATCCCCCCGGCCAGCGCGGCGCCCAGCGGCAGCGAGCCGGGCCGCTGCGCCACGAAGGGAATGAAGTGGCCCCAGCTCCCCGCTCCGGAGAGGAATCCCGCCAGGATGATGAGTCCGAGCAGCCCGAGCTTGGCGATGGTGAGGGTGGCGATGACCCGGGCTCCGAAGCGGAGTCCCAGGATGTTCACCAGCGCGAGCACCGCGATCGCCGAGATGGCGAGCAGCTTCTGGCCCGAGGCCGAGAGTCCGGTGACGAACCCGGCATAGCTCGCCAGACCCATGCCGAACGCGGCGGTGAGTCCGGGGTCCAGCACCAGCAGGCACTTCCAGCCGTAGAGGAACGCCGTGCCGGGGCCGTAGGCTTCCCGCAGGTAGACGTAGCCGCCGCCCGCTTCGGGATGGCGGGCGGCCAGCTCGCCGTAGCAGAGCGCGCCGCAGTAGGCCATCACCCCCATGACCAGCCAGATGACCAGCAGCCAGAAGGGCGACCCGACCGAGCGGGCCATCTGCGCCGGGGTGAGGAAGATGCCGACCGCGATCACCTCGCCGATGACCAGCGAGACCGCGGCGCCCAGGCCGAGCTGGCGGCGGAGGGTCATCGGCCGGGAAACCCGGCGGTCTCCGTCACCCTTCGAGCCTGGGCGAGATGGCGTCGCAGATGGGCGATCGTCGCCGCGAACCAGGCCGCGAGGTTGAACTTGAGCCAGCTACCGCCCTGGCCGGCGGAACGGGCCTTGAGCTTGTCGAGGGCCAGGCCGTGGGACCGCTCCAGGGCGAGCCGGAGATCGGCCAGCACGCTGTGATAGCGGGCCATGACCTCCGCCTTGGGCATCCCCGAGGAGGGGGCGAAGTTCTTCGGGCTGGGCATCGGGCGTTTGCCCGGCGCGGGCGGGGTTTCCATCATCCGCACGAACCACCCTCCCATCATCCCGTAACGGAAGGGCGGCGTACCCATGATCCCCTCGACCTGTCCCCGGTCGATGACCGGCCGCGCCCTGCTCAGCATCAGGCCGGTGGCGATGGCCAGGTGATCGAAGCACTCACCCACCGACCACTTGTCCGGCGCGGGACGCCAGTTGAACTGCGCGGGGGTGAGATCATGGACCAGGGCGTCGCTGTCGCTCCTGATCTGGTGGAGGGCTTCCTCCCAGGCGGCGATCTGGTTCGGTTGCGGGGAAGCCATCGTGCCTCGTCAGTAGATGCCCAGATCCTTGGCCGAGACCACCGCGCCACGGTATCGCTGGCGGACCTCCTGGAGCAGCTCGTCGTCGCTCGCGCCCCAATAGAGCTGGTGATAGAGCACCAGCAAGCCGGGCCGGGCCCGCTGGGCGAGTGCCGCCAGCTGCTCCGAAGAGGTATGCGCGTCGGCGTGGTACTTCTGCCAGGCCGGGGTGCGGGTGGCGAATCCCCTGGTCGAATACACCTCGTGCACCAGGACGTCGCAGCCGTTGCACGCTTCCACGATGGCCTCGGTGGGCCTGGTATCGCCCGAGACCACGACGATACGGTCCCGGGTCTGGAACCGATAGCCCAGCGCCACCGGCCAGCCGGCATGGGGCACCGGGATCGCGGTCACGGTGACGTTGGAGTCGCGATACACCACGCCGCCGGTCACCTCGGTCGCCTCCACGCGCCACCCCGCGTCGGTATGAGGCTGCAAGCCGCCTCGGCGGTTGGCGATGTCGGCGGACCAGGCCTCCACCAGATGTCCCGCCATCGCTTTGGTCCCCGGGGGGCCGAACAGCTTGAGCGGCGCCTCCCGTTC
>DATCXX010000005.1:0-6493 GCA_036565615.1 Gemmatimonadales bacterium
TTCCCCAGCCAGATCCGCCTTGGTTCGCACCAGGAGTCCCCGGCAGCTGCCCAGCAGCTCCCGCTCCTCCGGCACCACTGGCCGATCGGCCTCGACGCAGAGCAGCACCAGGTCGGCCGCGCCCAGGTAGCGCCGGCTCACTTCGATGCCGAGGCGCTCGATGGTCTCCTCGGTCTCGCGGAGCCCGGCGGTGTCGGCCAGCCGCACCGGCCACCCGTCCATGTCGGTGGCCGCCTCGATGGTGTCGCGGGTGGTACCGGGTATTTCGGTGACCAGGGCCCGGTCGCTTCCCAGCAGGGCGTTGAACAGGGAGGACTTGCCCGCGTTGGGGCGGCCGGCCAGCACCACCAGGGCTCCGTCGTGGAGCCGCTCTCCCGCCGGCGCGCCGGCCAGCAGCCGGGCGATCGAGCCTTCGGCGCTCGCCAGCGCCGCCAGCATGCGTTCCCGCGGCACCGGGCCATCATCCTCTTCGGGGAAATCGATGTCGTAGGCGAGGACCGCCAGCAGCTCGAGCAGCTCTTCGCGCAGGACGAGGATTCTCCGGGAGAGCTGGCCCTCGAGCTGCCGGAGCGCCGCGCGGCCCTGCGCGGGTGCGGTGGCGTCGATCAGGTCGCCGACCGCCTCCGCCTGAAGCAGGTCGAGCTTGCCGTTGAGGACCGCCCGGCGGGTGAATTCTCCCGCTGCGGCGAGGCGGGCCCCGGCCGCACAGAGCGTAGCCAGGAGCTGGGCCGGCGCGAGCAGTCCGCCGTGACAGGAGAACTCGACCAGGTCGTGGCCGGTATAGCTGTTGGGGGCGCGGAACACGGTCACCAGGCCCCGGTCGATCTCGGGACCGGCCAACGAGCAGAACGGCAGCAGTGTGGCGGTCCGGTCGGGAAGGTTGTCGATCGGCTGGCGAAGCACCCGCTCGGCGATCTCCAGGGCGCCGCTTCCGGAAAGACGGATCACCGCGATCGCGGACCGCCCCGGCGGCGTGGCGAGAGCGGCGATGGGGTCGGTGAGCATGCTGGAACTTAGGGAATAGGGAAGCGGGAAGCGGATGGCGGGGTGCGGGCGTGCCCCGCTTCCCGCTATCCGCCATCCGCATCCCCTACTTTCGTTGTTTCTTGATCGGCACCGGCACGGGCAGGGGCTTGGGCACCGGCGGGTTCCGCCTCTGGCGTTCGCGGGCCAGCATCCACTGCTGGGGCAGGCTCGCGATGTTCATCACCGTGTAGTACAGGTTGAGGCCGGAAGCGAACTTGAGGAACAGGAAGGTCATCATCGCCGGCATCATGTACAGCAGCATCTTCATCTGGGGGTTGGGCTCCATCCCGAGCTGGCCGATCTTGGTCAGCGCGTACATGGAGAGCCCCATGACGATGGGGATGATGTAGAGCGGATCGGGCCGGGACAGGTCGGGAAGCCAGAGGAACGAGGCGCCCCGGAGCTCGATGGTGTTCTGAAACACGAAGAACAGCGCCAGCAGGATGGGCCAGGGCAGGAGCATCGGCCAGCAGCCCCCGAAGGGGTTGACCTTGTGTTCCTTGTAGAGCTTGAACATCTCCTGCTGGAGCCGTTGCGGGTCGCCCTTGTACTTCTCCTGAAGCTCCTTGATGAGCGGCTGGACCACCTGCATCGCCATGGTGGAGCGCATGGCTTTCTGGTTCAGCGGCCAGAGCAGAATGCGGATCAGGATGCCGAACAGCACCAGTCCCATGCCGTAGGCGATCCCGATCCGGTCGTGCATCCAGACCAGGAGCGAGCGAGCCCCCAGCGCGACCGGCCGGATGATGGTCCGGAACCCCGGCCACCCGTAGGGATTGACGTCGTCGAAGTCGTGTCCGATGGCCCGGAGCCGGGGATACTCCATGGGTCCGGCGTAGAGCTGATAGGCGAAGACCCCCCCACCTTTGACCGGGAGGCCCAGGTGAACCGCGGCCCCGGTGGTCGAGCGACCGGTGGTTTCGGACACCGAGGCGCGGGCGCCGCTGATCCCGCCGTTCCGGCCTTCCGGACCGGGGTCCAGCGCCAGGAGCGCGGTCACGAAGTATTTGGATTTGATGGCGACCCACTCGAAGGGGCCGTTGAACGCCATCGGCTCGGCCGGCTTGATCTTGGTCAGCCGGGTGAGGGACGCCTTGTCGCCTTTTACCACCACCCCGCTCTCGTGCACGTGCTCCGAGCTGTCTGATTCGGTGTTGCGGAGCCCGGGGCCCATGCCGATCAGCACGGTTCCCCCGTCGGGGCCCAGGCCCGATACCTGTCCGGCGACGTCGATCAGGTAATCGTCGGGCCGGAAGGTATAGGTGAGCCGGACCGCCAGCCCGCCCCGCTCTGCCGTGAGGGTAAGAGGCGTGTTGGCCGCGACCGTGAGATCGGTGGCCGAAGGGGAGAAGTGCCAGTCCTGGAGCGAGAGGGTGTCCCGGCCGCTCAGGAAGCCCAGCGTCAGCAAGTCGCTATCGGGCCGGAGAATCTGGGCCGGCCGGCGGTTTTCCTCGGGCCGCATCGAGGGATAGTCGGTCATCGTGGCCTCGACCATCCGTCCGCCCCGGGTGGAGAAGCGGTAGCGGTAGAGCGGCGAGGTGACGGTGATGCTGTCTTCCGTGGCGGACGGCAGGACGGTAGGGCGGTTGGACGGCAGGGAGAGGGAGTCCACCTGGGGTGCGGCAGCTGGAGGCGTGACCGGCGCGGGGCGCCCTGAATCCACGGCTTGTCCTGCCGTCCTACCGTCCTGCCGCCCTCCCGCCCCTGCGCGAGGCTTGAAGAAGACGCTCGGCAGGATAGCGACGGCCATCATCAGCAGGACGGCGGTGATAACGCGACGATCCATAGGGAAAAAAGTCTCGCGGGCTACGGTACGGGGTCGAAGCCGCCGGGGTTCCAGGGATGGCAGCGCACGATCCGCCGGGCGCCCAGCCATCCCCCCCGAAGGACGCCATAGCGTCCGATGGCTTCCAGAGTGTACTGGGAACAGCTCGGCGTGAAGCGGCAGCTGGGCGGAAGCGCGGGCGAAATGAAGCGCTGATAGCCGCGGATCGCGCCCATCATCGCCCGCCGGGGCCAGAGATGAACGGGCAGCACGGACTCACGCGACCGCCGCGCGCCACGCGAGCAGCTGGGCCCGGAGCGCGCCGAACCCCGCCTGGTACGTCTCTCGTCTCGCCCGAATCACCACATCCCACCCCGGCACGGTCTCCATCACTTCCCGGCGCCACAGCTCCCGGAGCCGGCGCCGCAAACGATTACGGGCCACCGCAGTGGACTGGAACTTCGGTACGATGAGTCCCATCCTGGGGTGGCCCGCCTGATTGTCCGTCCAGATCACATCCACATGCTCGAGCCGGCGGCGCCTGCCCACTTGTTGCACTCGGCGGAGATCCGCGAGGCGAACCAGTCGGCGCGCAACCGGCAGCTGCTCGGATGTCGTCAGCTTCCCCCGTGCTTCGAAGGTGCGCGGACCGTCAGGCGCTTGCGGCCCTTCTTGCGCCGGCGCGAGAGCACTTCGCGACCCCAGCGATCGGCCATCCGGGCACGGAACCCGTGCCGGTTGACGCGCTTGCGATTGCGTGGGCGATAAGTCGGTTGCATGCCAAATTCCTGTCATCCGATGAGCCCGGCAAATTAGCCGCATGATGGTGTTTAGGTCAAGGTTGACTTTTCCACAACGGGGCCGTAGCTTCGCCTGCCCCAACAACATCCCTACCGTCTTCCCGACCGAATGATGGCATGCAGCTGACGCTCAAAGAAGCGTGGAACCGGATTCTGGACGACGCCCGGCGCGAAGTCCCGGAAAAGGACTTCAAGGCCTGGGTCGAGCCCGCGAAACCGGTTGCGCTCGAGAGCGATCGCCTGGTGCTGGGCGTCCCGGACGAATTCGCGGTGCAGTGGAACGAAGCGAAGAACGCGACCCTCTTCTCGCGTCTCGCCGAACGCGCGCTGGGCCGCCCGGTCTCGGTGATCTTCCGGGTGGACGAGGACCGGCTCCAGCGTCCCCAGATGGATTTCTTCGTGGCGCCGCCGGCGGTGCAGGCTCCCGGCGCGGTCAATCCGTCGGCTCAGCCGCTCAACGAGCGCTACACCTTCGAAAACTTCGTCATCGGGAAGTCGAACGAGCTGGCCGCGGCCGCGGCCCACGCGGTGGCCGAAGCGCCCGGGAAGCTCTACAACCCGCTCTTCATCTACGGAGCGACCGGGCTGGGCAAGACCCACCTGATGCAGGCCATCGGGCACATCGTGTTCCGGCGGAGCCCCTCGATCCGGGTCCTGTATGTGGGCGCGGAGCAGTTCATCAACGAGGTCATCGAAAGCATCCACTCCCGCACCATGCCGGAGCTGCGGCGGCGGTATCGCAACGACGTGGACCTGTTCCTGGTGGACGACGTTCACTTCCTGGAAGGCAAGGAAGCCACCCAGGAGGAGTTCTTCCACACCTTCAATACCCTGTACGAGGCCAAGAAACAGATCGTCCTGACCTCGGACCGCCCGCCCAAGGAGATGCCGGGGCTGGAAGCCCGGCTGGTCAGCCGGTTCGAATGGGGGATGGTGGCGGACGTGGGTCAGCCGGACCTGGAGCACCGGATCGCCATCCTCCGGAAGAAACAGGAGCAGGACCACCTCGAGACCACGATTCCTGATGAAGTGTTGAGCTTCATCGCCGAGTATGTGCACTCGAATGTCCGCGAGCTGGAGGGCTGCATCATCAAGCTCCTGCTCTACGCCTCGCTCCGGCACCGGGAGATTACCATCGACCTGGCGCGGGAGGCGTTGGCCGACAAGATCCGGCCCGGTCAGGAAGGCGCGAGCGCCCAGCCGAAGCTCAACCCCACGATCGACAAGGTGCAGGACGTGGTGGCCCGGCGCTGGGGCGTGACGCCGGAGGGGCTGCGCTCCAAGGCGAGGATCAAGACCCTCACCGTGCCGCGGCAGATCGCGATGTATCTCGCACGCGAAGTGCTGCAGATGCAGCTGGTGGAGATCGGGCAGGCGTTCGGCGGACGCGATCACTCGACGGTGATTCATAGTGTGGACAAGGTGCAGAGACAGCTCCAGCGCGATCGCCAGTTCCGGGAACGGGTTGAATCGGCCCGGCAGGAGTTGTACGCACCGTAATCGCCTGGACGCATGCGGGGGTGTGGAGGGCCGGGAAAAAGGCGGGGAAACCGACGGATCGTCCCCATCACCCACACGGTCCCCACCGGGGACGAGGCAGGGATGAGGGAGTGGCCACGGCACTTGGGCGCTGCGTCCACATATCCAGACCCTCTACTACGACTACTAGGTATAACTATCTATTGGTAGTCTTTACTTATAGGGCTTTGCAGGGAGCGTTCGGATGAAGTTCACCATCACGCGGGAAAAGCTGCACGAAGGTCTCCAGGCGGTCGCGGCGAGCGTCCCCTCGAAGACCACCCTTCCCGTGCTTGCAAATATTCTGGTGGAAGCGTCCAAGGACGGCCTCAAGCTGTCGGGGACCGATCTGGATATTTCGGTGAGCACCACCATTCCCGCCTCGGTGGATCAGGAGGGCGCCACGACCCTCCCGGCCCGCAAGCTGGTGGAAATCGTGAAGGAGCTCCCCAACGCCGCGATCCGGATGACCAGCTCCGGGGAGCAGCGGGCCACCATCGAATGCGGCAAGTCCAAGTTCAAGCTGCTGGGGCTGTCCCGGGACGAGTTCCCCGCCTTTCCCACGGTCAAGTTCGAAGGCGGCTGGAAGGTGGCGGCCAAGGATCTCCAGAAGCTCATCGGCCACGTGGCGTTCGCCGCCAGCACCGAAGAGAGCCGGCCGATCCTCAACGGGGTCCTCTGGGAGCTGCGCTCCGACCGGATGCGCATGGTCGCCACCAACGGGCACCGGCTGGCCCGGATGGACGTGCCGACCACCGGTCAGGGCGGGGGCCAGGCCGATCTGATCATTCCGCCCAAGGCGCTGGAGCAGATTCGCCGGCTGTTCGGGGGCGATGAAGAGATCGAGATCGCCAAGAGCGACAACCACCTGGGCTTCCGGTCCACCACCACCCAGGTCTATACCCGGCTGATCGAAGGACCCTACCCGAACTACGAGCAGGTGATCCCGCGGGAGAACGACAAGAGCCTCACCGCCGACAAGGCGGCGCTGGCGGCGGCGCTGCGGCGGATGAGCATCGTGGCCAGCGACCAGACCCACCGGATCCGGATGGCCTTCACCAACGGGGCCTGCAAGCTCTCGGTGCAGACCCCCGACCTGGGCGAGGCGCAGGAGGAGCTCTCGGTGGCCTACGAGGGAGACTCGCTGGAGATCGGATTCAACGCCGCCTACATGCTGGAGATTCTCAAGTACATGCCGACCGACGAAGTCCGCATGACCTTCAAGGCCCCCGAGCGCGCGGCCACCTGCGAGCCGGTGGGGTGGGACGATCCGGCGAGCTTCATGACGCTGGTGATGCCGCTGAGGCTGGTTGACTAGGGGCTGGGGAGCTAGGGAGCTAGGGAGCTAGGGAGCCAGGGGAAAAACCCTAGCTCACTAGCTCCC
>DATCXX010000029.1:0-13614 GCA_036565615.1 Gemmatimonadales bacterium
TGGCAGGAGGCGCTGGCCGCGTTTCGCCAGGAGCTGGGCCTCGACATCTCCGACACCAGCGAAGCCGCCCATCTGCTGCTCAGCCTGGTGGCGCTCACCTGGTTCCCCATCGTGCACGGGGGAACCTTCCTCAAGGCGGTCGGGCTCGATCCCCAGGCTCCCGATTTTGCCGAGCAGCGCCGCCGGCACATCACCACACTGCTACTCGGCGCGCTGCGCGAGCGGGCGGGCAACACTTCCACCTGGTCCTGACCATGACAAACGTGATGACGCCCCCGGCCGAGAAGCTCCCCTCGGAAGAGCACCGCCCCGGGCTCGCGACCGAGCAGGAAGCCCGCGAGGTCGCCGAGGCCGCCCGGGAGCGGGAGTGGGCATCCAGCTTCGTGAAGGCGCTGTTCGAGGGAAAGCTGCTGCTCGATCTGGTCCATCCCTTCCCCGAGCCCACCCCGGAGGATGTGGCCAAGGCCCAGCCGTTCCTCGACAAGCTCGAAGCCTTCCTGCGGGACCACGTGGACAGCGACCGGATCGACCGGGAGGGAAAGATTCCCCCCGAGGTGCTCCAGGGACTCCGGGAGATCGGCGCGTTCGGGATCAAGATCGCGGAAGAGTACGGCGGCCTCGGGCTTTCCCAGCTCATGTACACCAAGGCCATCGCGCTGGTCACCAGCGTGGACGGCAGCCTCACCGCGCTGCTTTCGGCCTCGCAATCCATCGGGGTCCCGGTCCCCCTCAAGCTCTTCGGCACCGAGGCCCAGAAGAAGAAGTACCTGCCCCGGATCGCCAAGGGGCAGATCTCGGCGTTCGCGTTGACCGAGAACAACGTGGGCAGCGATCCGGCCGGGCTCTCCACCACCGCGCGGCTCAGCGAGGATGGCAAGCACTGGATCCTGAACGGCGAGAAGCTCTGGTGCACCAACGGCACCGTGGCCGAGGTCATGCTGGTGATGGCCCGCACCAGTGCGAAGGGAATTACCGCGTTCATCGTGGAGACCGACTGGCCCGGCGTCGAGGTGGTCCAGCGGCTCCATTTCATGGGACTCAAGGCCATCGAGAACGGGGTGCTCCGGTTTCACGACGTGAAGGTGCCGGCCGAGAACCTGCTCTGGGGCGAGGGCAAGGGACTCAAGCTGGCGCTGATCACCCTCAATACCGGCCGGCTCACCATTCCGGCCGGCTGCGCCGCGGGGGCCAAGCGCGCCCTGGAGATTTCGCGGGAGTGGGCCGCGACCCGGGTGCAGTGGGGTCAGCCGGTCGGCAAGCACGATGCGATCGCCCAGAAGCTGGGCCGGATGGCGGCGGAGATCTTCGCCATGGAAGCGGTGGCCGACCTGGCCTCGCTGCTGGCCGACCGGCCCCACATGGACATCCGGATGGAGGCGGCCATCGCCAAGATGTGGAACACCGAGGTCGGGTGGCGCATCGTGGACGACTGCCTCCAGATCAAGGGCGGCCGGGGGTACGAGACCGCCGACAGCCTGCGCTCCCGGGGTGAGAAGCCCGATCCGGTGGAGCGGATGATGCGCGACTGGCGGATCAATCTGATCTTCGAGGGATCCAGCGAGATCATGCGCTTGTTTCTCGCCCGGGAAGCGGTGGACACCCACCTCGATGTCGCCGGCGAGCTGATCAATCCCAAGTCCTCGGCCGGGACCAAGCTCAGGGCGCTGGGCAAGGCCGCGCTGTTCTACGCGGTCTGGTACCCCAAGCAGTGGTTCGGCTGGGGGATGTGGCCCCGCTATTCCGACTTCGGCGCGCTGGCCGGCCACATGCGTTTCGTGAACCGGGCGTCGCGAAAGCTGGCCCGGAGCCTCTTCCACGCCATGATCCGCTTCGGCCCCAAGCTGGAAAAGAAGCAGGCGGTGCTGTTCCGGCTGGTGGAAGTCGGCGCCGAGCTGCTGGCGATCAGCGCGGCGTGCAGCCGGGCCGTCATGATGGCGAAGAAAGATCCCGCCAACCGGGGCCCGGTCCGGATGGCCGACGTGTTCAGCCGGCACAGCCGCCGCAAGGTGCGCCAGCTGTTCGGCTCGGTCTTTTCCAACGAGGACGACCGGACCTACCGGCTGGCCCAGAGCGTGCTCAAGGGGGAGCAGGCGTGGCTGGAGGCCGGCATGGTGCGATACAGATAGGGGATTGGGGGCTGGGGGTTGGGGACCTCCCCCAATCCCCAACCCCCAATCCCCAACCCCTGATAGATTTCTCGGATCAACCATCGAGATGCCCATGTCCATTGCCGAAGGCAGGACCATTCCGTTCGTCGGTTCCGAGCACATCGATGCCTCGGTGCTGGAGACCTTCGGCTACGACGGCCCGGAGCAGGAAATCGTCACCGAGACCGGGGAGTTCAGCGCGGTCTGCCCCTACAGCGGGCTGCCCGACTACGCCCGGCTCACCATCACCTACCGGCCGGCGGGGAAGTGCGTCGAGCTCAAGAGCCTCAAGTATTACGTGATCGGCTACCGCAACGTCGGAATCTTCCAGGAGCACGCCACCGCGCGGATCGCCGAAGACCTCTTCCGGGTTCTGGAGCCGAAATCGCTCTCGGTGCGCACCGTCTACAACATCCGGGGCGGATTCGAGACCACCTGCACCGTGACCCTCCCCCTGTTACAATTGTAGCCTGCCGTCCGACAGGACTTTCGAGCTTCCGACAAGAAGGGCGATCCCGTGGCCGCGAACACCCTCTCCATCACCGACAATCGCACCGGCAAGGCGTATGAGCTGCCCATCGAGGAGGGCACCATCAAGGCCCTCGACCTCCGCCAGATCAAGACCGGCGAGGACGACTTCGGGCTGATGACCTACGACCCCGCCTTCATGAACACGGCGGCCTGCCGGAGCGCGATCACCTACATCGACGGCGACAAGGGAATCCTCCGCTACCGGGGCTACCCGATCGAGCAGATCGCCGACAAGGCCAGCTTCCTCGAGGTCGCCTACCTGCTGGCCGAGGGGGAGCTGCCCGATGCGGCCCGGCTGGCCAAGTGGACCAGTGACGTCACCTACCATACCTACGTCCATACCAACATCATCAAGTTTCTGGAGGGGTTCCGGTACGATGCCCACCCCATGGGCATGCTGCTGGGCGCCATCGGCGCGCTGTCGACTTTCTATCCCGACGCCAAGCACATCGAGGACCCGGCCAACCGCTACATCCAGCGGGTCCGCCTCATGGCCAAGATGCCCACCATCGCGGCCTTTGCCTTCCGGCATTCCCGGGGGCTGCCCTACGAGTTTCCCCGCAACGACCTGGACTACATCGGCAACTACGTCAACATGATGTTCTCGATCGGCGGGAAGCACGAGCCTAACGTCGTGTTGCAGCGGGCGCTCGAGATCCTGCTGATCCTCCATGCCGATCACGAGCAGAACTGCTCCACCAGCGCGGTCCGCGCGGTCGGCTCCTCCCACGTGGACCCGTTCTCGGCGGTCTCGGCGGGCATCGCCGCGCTCTACGGCCCGTTGCACGGCGGGGCCAACGAGGCGGTGCTGGAGATGCTCGAGGTGATCGGGGAGAAGAAGAACATCCCCGCCTTCATCGAGAAGGTGAAGCAGGGGGAAGGCCGGCTGATGGGCTTCGGGCACCGGGTCTACAAGTCCTACGATCCCCGGGCCAAGCTCATCAAGCAGGTGGCCGACGCGGTGTTCAAAGAGACCGGGCTCAACCCCAAGCTGGAGATCGCGCTCGAGCTGGAGCGGATCGCGCTGGAGGACGAGTACTTCATCAAGCGGAAGCTCTACCCCAACGTGGATTTCTATTCCGGGCTGATCTACCAGGCGATGGGCTACCCGACCGACTATTTCACCGTGCTGTTCGCGGTGGGGCGGCTGCCCGGCTGGCTGGCCCAGTGGGAAGAGATGCTGATGGACAAGGATCAGAAGATCGCGCGGCCGAGACAGATCTATACCGGCGCGGAGGAGCGGCCCTACGTCCCTCTCGAAAAGCGGTAACCCCGCTGTGCCCCGCACCGCTGCGCCGTCCGGCCGGCCGCTTCCGGGTGAATATGCGGCGTACGCCCAGGCGGACATTGACGCCGTCGTCGGGACCGACGCGGCCGACGTCCTGGCGGCCCTGGCCGTGGAAACCATTACGCTTTTCGAGTCGTTGCCCGAAGCCCAGGTCGGTGGGCTCCGGTACAAACCCGGCAAGTGGACCCTCAAGGAGGTCCTGGGCCATATCATCGACGACGAGCGCATCTTCGCCCACCGGGCCTTCTGCCTTGCCAGGGGAGAGACCAAGCCCCTCCCGGGCTTCGACCAGGAGGTCTACGCGGCCACTGCCGACGCGGAGAGCCGCCCCTGGGACGACTTGCTGGAGGAGTATCGAGTCGTTCGCGCGGCGTCCATCGCCCTGCTGGGATCCCTGCCCCGGGCAGCTTGGGAGCGCGTCGGGGAGGTCAACGGGTACCGGGCGACCCCACGCGGCCTGGCGTTCCACATTGCGGGGCACGAAATGCACCACCTCCGCATCGTACGGGAACGCTATCTGCCCCTCCTGGCGTCGCCAATCGCTCGATAGCTGGCCACGAAAAGGACCGCGAAGATCAGATCCAGCAGACCGGTGCCCAGCACAACGGATGACAGACGCCCCTGGATGTAGAGGGCGATGCAGGCCGCGCTCCACGACAGCTTCTCCAGGGTCGCCGGAATCATGGCAACGCGATACCGGACCGGGTCCCGCGCTATGATCAGGAAGAGCACCTGCCAGGCCAGGGCCACGCCGACGAACCCGTAGTAATGCTCGGGGTGCGTGATGGGCGGAGGGAAGTCGCGGCCCACCCTGTTCTCCAGGAAGTACAGCGGCACGAGGGTCACCAGACCATACCACCCCGCCACCGTGAACACCCGTCGTGCCAGCCTGATGCCGGCCTCCGGCTTCAGGTCCTTCACCCCGGGCTCGCTCGCCATAGCGTTCCTTTCCGGCGCGCCTCAGGCAAGCGCGCCCTGCCTGTCACCGACGTATATCAGCACATCGAAGTTGCCCGGCACGAAACCGAGTGTTCGGAGAAGCAGGGCGACCTGTCCCCGATGGTGCACCGCGTGAACGGCCGCATGCAGCACGAGGTCTCCGAGCGGCACCGACTGCTGCTCGCCTGCCCCAAGGGCGAACTCGATATTGCGCCCCAGCGCTTCATCCTCGAGCCGGGACAGGAAATCTCGCATGTAGCCCTCAACCCGCATCCACGCTTGGGTCACGGAGTCCACCGTCGGGTAGTCCTCGGGGTTCAGGCGTTCGCCACGCTTCGGACCGCCACAGCGATCCAGCCAGCCCCACTCCGCGCTCAGGACGTGGACCAGCGTATTCCGAACGGATCCATAACTCCCGGCAACCCGCCGGGTGAACTGCTCGGGAGTCAGCCAGGCCACGACGCCCAGCAGCTTCCTGTTGGCCCAGTAGTGATAGTCGTACAGGCGTTCGAGATCGCTGACGCGCATCGCCCCTCCCGTTGAGTCATGAGTCGCGCTGGTCAAAGCGTCGGGGGAGGCAGAATACCGGAAGCGAGCCGGGCCGGACAATCGGATCCCGGGCAAGGATCCGGTCAGTTTTTCACTACGCTGGCCGTCAGCCGCCATCCTACATGGCAGCCCACGAAGGGAGCTTGGGAAGCGAAAAGGCAGGACGGGACTAGCCGCCGGCAGTCCCGTTGACCGTTGACCGTTCACCGTTGACGCTGTCAACCAGGACTTCCGCAGGGACACCCTCATCTTCGAGGTAGGTGTACCCCTCCAGCCCCGCCACATAGTCCGCAATGAACGCGTTGGCGTCCTGCCGGGGCAGGTCGGCCGTCGCGCCCACCTTGCGGCGGAACGTCTGAAGCAGATCGGAGGCCTTGAACTGCACGTAGTTGAGCACCTCGGTCACGGTATCGCCGTGCACCATGTCGGTGATCTCGTACCCCTTCTCGGTCACCTTGATGTGGACGGCGTTGGTGTCGCCGAACAGGTTGTGCAGGTCGCCCAGGATCTCCTGGTAGGCGCCGGTGAGGAAAATCCCCAGGATGTAGGGCTCGCCCTCCCGGAAGGGGTGCAGCTCCAGGCAGGGCTTCCCCTTCCGGCCCCCGGCAAAACGGTCGATCACCCCATCCGAATCGCAGGTGATGTCCTGCAGGGTCCCCCGCCGGATCGGCTCCTCGTCCAGCCGGTGCACCGGCATGATCGGAAAGATCTGGTCGATGGCCCAGTTGTCCGGCAGCGACTGGAACACCGAGAAATTGCAGAAATACCGGTCCACCAGGGTGGCTTCCAGGTGGTTCACGATCTCGGGGTATGAGGCCCGGTCGTGGGCGATCAGGGCGGCGATCCCGTTCATGGTGGCGAGGTAGTACTGGTCGATGTCCGCCATGTCCCGCAGGGTGATCGCGTCGCTGGCAAACAGCTCCTGGAGCCGCTCCTTGGCGAACACCGCGTCGTGGAACACCTCGTCGACCCGGTCCAGGGTCATCGCCTCGAGGTTTTCCTTGAGCTCGACCAGCACCGGCGGGGGGTCCTCCCGGAGCGCCGGGATCACCGGCTCGGTGAGCGCCTCCACGTCGGTGACGTTGATCAGGAGGAGGGCGTGGTGGGCGGTGAGGGCCCGGCCCGACTCCGAGATGATGTGGGGCATCGGGTGGTTGAACTGCCGGCACACGGTGCCCAGCAGGTACACCACGTCGTTGGCGTACTCCCGGGTGGTGTAGTTCATGCTGGCCGGGCGGGTGGTGCGGGAGCCTTCGTAGTCCACTCCGAGTCCGCCGCCCACGTCCACGTGGGTGAGATGGAAGCCCATCTCCCGGATCTCGACGTAGTAGCGCCCGATTTCCTCCAACCCGGCCTTGACGAACCGGATGTCGGTGATCTGGCTGCCCAGGTGGAAGTGCACCAGCTTGAGCAGCTCCTTCTTGCCGGCCCGCTCCAGCCGGTCGAGGAGCTTCATCAGCTCCACCGCGCCCAGCCCGAACTTGGATTTCTCACCGCCGCTCTTGGCCCAGCGGCCCGCGCCCTCGGTGGCCAGCTTGATCCGCACCCCGAGGTTGGGCTCGATGTTCATCTCCTCGGCCACCCGGAGCACGGTTTCCAGCTCGCCCACCTGCTCCAGCACGATGAACACCTGGTGGCCCAGCCGCTGCCCCATGAGGGCCAGGCGCATGAACTCCTCGTCCTTGTACCCGTTGCAGACGATCAGGTGGTCGGTCCGGTCCGAGAGCCCCAGCACCGCCTGGAGCTCCGGCTTGCTGCCGCATTCCAGCCCGACGCCGAAGGGGCTGCCGAAGGCGACGATCTCCTCGACCACGTGGCGCTGCTGGTTGACCTTGATGGGGTAGACCGAGGTGTAGGCGCCTTCGTACCCGGTTTCCTCCCGGGCCCGGCGGAACTCGGTGGCCAGCGACTCGATCCTGGCCTTGAGGATGTCGGAGAAGCGGATCAACAGCGGGAGCCCGATCCCCTGGTCGTTGAGATCCAGCGCCAGCCGGTAGAGGTCGATGGCCCGGTCCCCGGCCTGGTCGGGGTGTACCGTGACGTTGCCGTCGGCGTTGGTGCGGAAATAGCCGAGCCCCCAGCCCCGCATGTTGTAGAGCTTCTCGGCGTCCTTGATGGACCACGCTGAGTTGGCGATCGTCGGCTCCGGCAGAAGTCGCAAGGACTCAATTCTAACGCCGAGCCGGTAGATTTCCGAGATGACCCTGCACGCAGCGATTTCCGGCGCCTCGGGGCTGATCGGCACCATGCTGCGGAAGTCGCTCGCCGAGGCGGGCCACCGGGTGACCGCCCTGGTGCGGCGCGCACCGGGACCGGGGGAGATCCGCTGGGATCCAGCAGGAAGCGGGATCGATCCGGCGTCGCTCCGCGGGGTGGATGCGGTGATCCATCTGGCCGGGGAGAACCTCGCCGAGGGGCGCTGGACTGAAGAGCGGAAGCGGAAGATCCTGGAGAGCCGGGAGCTGGGCACCCGGCTGCTGGCCGAGGCGATGGCCCGGGCGACCGATGGACCCCGGACGCTGGTGAGCGCTTCGGCCATCGGGTACTACGGCGAGCGGGGCGACGAGGAGCTCACCGAATCCAGCGCGCCGGGGACGGGGTTCCTTCCCGAGGTCTGCGTGGCGTGGGAGGCGGCGACCGCGCCGGCCGCCGATGCTGGAATCCGGGTGGTGCGGGTGCGGACCGGACTGCTCCTGACCCCGGCCGGCGGCCTGCTCCGGCGGATCCTGCTTCCCTTCCGCCTCTTCGCGGGTGGCCGGCTGGGCGACGGACAGCAGTGGATGAGCTGGATCTCCGCCGTCGATCTGCTGAGGGTGTACCGGCAGGTGCTGGAAGGCGACCTGCGCGGGCCGGTCAACGCGGTGGCTCCCGTCGCGGTGCGAAACGAGGAGTTCACCCGGGTGCTGGCCAAGGTGCTGCACCGGCCGGCGGTGATGGTGGTGCCCAGCACCGCGCTCCGGCTGGCGTATGGCCAGATGGCCGACGAGGCGATCCTCGCCAGCGCCCACGTGCTCCCGGTCGGGCTCCAGGCATCCGGATTTCAGTTCGAGTACGCCAAGCTCGAGCCCGCGCTCCGGCATCTTCTGAGGGTCGAGGGCACGTGAAAGATCTCTGTGCGTTCCCGGGTGGCCCACAGATGACACAGATGTGCACAGATTCTGCCTTTCAAAACAGGCAACTCTACTGTTGTTTTTGTTTTCAATCAGTGAAATCTGTGAAATCTGTGGGCTCCATGTCATGAAGGCTGGATCGCCGGCGGTAGTGTTGTTGTCCGGCGGGCTGGATTCCGCCACGACCCTCGCCATCGCCAAAGCCGAGGGGTTCGAGGCTTACGCGATGAGCTTCCGGTACGGCCAGCGGCACGCGGTCGAGCTGGCTGCCGCGGAGCAGGTGGCGGCGCGGATCGGGGTGGCGGAGCACCGGATCGTGGACATCGACCTCCGCGCCTTCGGCGGCTCGGCGCTCACCGCCGACATCCCGGTTCCCACCACGCCCTCGACCGGCATTCCGGTCACCTACGTCCCGGCCCGCAACACCATCTTCCTCTCCTATGCGCTGGCCTGGTGCGAGGTGCTGGGCGGGGCCGACATCTTCATCGGCGTCAACGCGGTGGACTACAGCGGCTATCCGGACTGCCGGCCCCAGTTCATCCGGGCCTTCGAGACCCTGGCCAACCTGGCCACCCGGGCGGGAGTGGAGGGCAAGGTGCGATTCACCGTGCACGCGCCGCTCATCGCCATGACCAAGGGCGACATCATCCGCCGGGGAACAGCGCTGGGAGTGGACTACGGGCTCACCCGGAGCTGCTACGCCCCGGATGAAGCGGGGCGGGCCTGCGGGGAGTGCGACTCCTGCCGGATCAGGCTGGCGGGGTTTACGGCGGCCGGGATGGAGGATCCGGCCGAGTATCTCAGGGGCGGCTGACCCGGGTCGCCCGGGCCAGCACCTTGTCCTCGGCGATCCCGCGCAGCTCGAAGCCGATTGCCCGGGCGCCCTCCAGGCGGAAGGTGATCAGCTCGTCCATTTCGTCCCCGATCAGCCTCCCGTTCTTGTACTGCCGGGGGTGGAAATGGTCGGCTCCGGCGGGGAGGAGATCGAACTCGGTGTCCAGCCCCGGCTCGACGGCATCAGGCATGGTGCGGACCCAGAGGCCGTTTCCCCGCTCGATGATCTCGTAGCGGATCGGGCGTCCGGCTGAATCACCGGCCCAGCGAAGCTCGTAGACGCCCGCGTAGCTCGACCAGGGATGCGCCATCGCGATCGCCGGACGGGAGTCGAGGATGTCCAGCCGCATCGGCACCACCGTTCCCCCCCAGTGGAAGGCGAGGGTCGCTCCGGTCCGGGTTACCACCGGGAAGGAAAAGGTGAGCATCTCCAGGTGGTACGCCGAGTCGGCGGGGACCTTGAACCGCAGCTGCTCGTCCTTCCGGTCGGGGCGCATCACGTGGAAGCGCCGGGCCGTGCGGCTCAGGACCACGGTCCAGGAATCGGGCTTCTGGGCCGGGATCATCCAGATCGAGTATTTGCCGCCGGGCAGCGGCTGGCCCTCGATCCGGAGGTCCCGATTCACCTCCAGGGTCGTCGCCCAATTCGCCCCCGGGGTCCAGACCTCTCCCCATTTCACCAGCCGGCCGAAGATCGCCCGACCGCGGACCGAGGGACGATAGTATTCGACGGTGACAGTGGTGCTGTCGATCCGCTGGGAGACGGTGCCGAACGGGCTGGCGAGGGATTGCGCCGGCGCGCTCCCCGGAGCCAGGAGGAGGAGCAGCAGCAAGGTCGTCATCGCGGGGCGGCGAACTGAAGGGCTCACAACCCCGAAAATACCCGTGCCCTCGCCAAGTCGCGAACCCCGCTACTCTGGCGACGCCCGCCCCTTGATGACTCCATTGTTGCCCCACCCGTAGCTCCACACCCCGGATATCTCCCCGCCGCTGACCCGGAGCTTGAGCTCGAGTGTCTGGTCGTTGATGTCGACCATCGCCCAGACATGCTCCCCACCCACTACCAGCTCGTCGAGGAGGTAGTCCTTGTCGTCCCATCGGATCGAACCCACCCTTCGCCCCGCTGAATCGGACAATGTCAACGCGAGGCTTCGTGCCGTCGCCGGCTCCCTGCCCTTCATCGTGACCGGCTCGAACTGGTAACGGGCAAGCGCCGCGAACCGGAGCGGCCGCCGGGAGTCCTCCAGCTTGTCCACCATCCGCCGGACCGCGCTGTTGTGCGGGCTGAGCGAGAGCGAACGGCGGAAGTGGACCAGGGCGCTCCCGGTGTCGCCGGCAAACAGGTAGCCCCGACCCACCTCGTTTGCCGCGGAGTGGGAGCGGGAGTACAGCTCCGCCACCAGCAGCCGGAGCTTGATGGCGTTGGGCCGGTCACCCTTGAGGAACAGGGTTCGTCCGTATCCCCGCGCCACCAGCTCGGCCACCGGCACCACGTCAGGCCAGGTCGTGCGGATCCGCTCGAACAGCAGGACCGACTCTGCGCCGTTGTTGGCCTTCATGGCCAGGCTGTCGAGCTGGGCGACCAGCGGCTGTACCTGGGCATTCCGGGCCGCAATCGAGTCCCGCATCCGTTGCAGATCCTCCGCGGCATACCAGCGGCCCCGCGCCATGGTACCGCGCACCCGCTCCAGGTTCCCGAGATCCAAAAGCGGGTTGGCGTCCAGCAGCACCAGATCCGCCCGGCTTCCGGCGGTCACCGTCCCGAACCGCTCGCCGCCGCGGAGGTGCTTGCGGATGAATTCTCCGGGCAGCCGGGTGGCCGACTCGAGCGCCTGGTAGGGTGTGAACCCGGCCAGCAACAGCTCGTGCAGGTCGCCGTGCAGCGATTGGCCCGCGAATCCGAAGGTTTCGGTGTCCGTCCCGGCGAAGACCGGGGCCCCGGCATCGCGGAGCAGCTTCACCAGCCGCCGCATCCGGGGAAGCTGCCGGGTGAGATACCCGTTGAAGTCCGCCTGGTTGGGCCGGAGACTCCGGTTGCTCGACGGCAGCTTTTCACTCAACCCCGCCGGCGAGTGGAAGCGCATCTCCGGATCCTTGAGCAGCTTCGGGATGTCTCCACTCTCGGCCAGCATCTCGCTGTAGGCGTAGAGATTCGCGGTGACCGCGGTGCCATGCTTCGCCGCCAACGCCGCCGCCTCGGCGAACATGGAGTCCTGGATCCCGGCGTTGAAGAACTCCTCCACGTGGGCGACACCGGCCTGCCCCTGCTCGATGATCCCGCGCCAGCCCACCTGGAAGGGGATGTGACCAAACACCGGCATACTCCTGCGCTTTGCCTCGGCCAGGATCGCGCTGTACTCCGCGGGGTTGAGCATGCTGTAGACCTTCACGAAATCGTAGCCCGCCCGGTGCTGCCCGGCGACCACGGCCCGGGCCTCGCCCGGATCCTCCACCGAGACGAACAGCGGGTTACCTGCCGGATAGCCGTTCACACTGGGGCCGGCGGAATAGATGGTGGGGCCGGCCAGCTCGCCGCGCCGGATCCGGTCGCGCCACTCCAGCACCGCGGGAAAGCCGTGCATCACCGCAATCGTGGTCACCCCGAACGCCAGATAAGACGGGAGCCCGTCGGTGTCGTAGGGGTGGACGTGCATGTCGGCCAGCCCCGGAATCAGGTGGCGGCTCCGGCCATCGATGCGGCGGGCGCCGTCCGGAATCCGGATCGTGCCCGACGGCCCGACCCGCTCGATCGACTCCCCGCGAACGACTACCGTGTGGTCGGGGAGAGCGTCCCGGCCATCCATCGGAAGGACGGTGACGTGCTCGATGACGGTGACCGGCGGGCGTTGGGGGGGAGCAGCCGCAAGCAGCGGCAGCAGCAGCGCCGCGTTCCGGCGAATCATGCGTGAGACCAGCATACCAGCCCCGGCGTGAAGTATGTGGGTTGGATACGCCGGAGGATCCGAACGTCACATCACGCGGAGACTACCGCGGCTTGATCGCCTCGACGACCAGCCCGCCCGTGAAGGTTTCCATGACCACCTGGGCAGCGCCATTGCCGAACCGGGCGATGAAGATGCCCTTCCGGGTCCGGGAGGTGACCGTATGCGGAATCGCGGAGTTGAACGCGCCACCCACCGTGGCAATGTCGATGCTCGCGTTGATCGGCGGGGCGCTCCTGAGGAACACCGAGCCCGAATGGGACATGAGCGCATAGCGGCCGTCCGGGTGGAGCGGCCCGCTGAACCGGACTATCCCGGCGATGCTGCTCGCCCGCAGGTTTCGGGAGTCGACGTTCTCCAGCGTCACATGGTTGGAGTTGCCCCTCACATCCACGTCCCCCACGACATCGGTGAGGGTGATCCGGCCGATGGTCGATTCTGCCTTGACGGTGGCCCGTGCGCCGCGCAGCTCGATCGGTCCCTCGAAGGAGCGGAGCGAGACCGACCCGCGCCCGCCCTCGATCACGATCATTCCGGAGCTGATGCTGGCATCAACCGATCCCTCGGTGCCGTGAACCGTGATGTCCACGTCCCTCCGGCCCAGCGTCAGATTCATCTTTCTCGGGACGGTGATCTCGTAGCTCACCAGGTCGATCCCCCCGGTCGGGGTCCTGGCGCGGACGTCGAGCACCGCGCCGTAGAGCGCCGCTGACACCTGCGATCCGCGCTCCGGGCGGGCGACAATCCGCACCGCGTCCCGGTCCCAGACCTTGACGTCGATCGTTCCCGCCGACGCGGTGACCTCGAGCCGGGTCTCCGGACGGACGGCGATGGTGGTATCGAAGGGAGCCTGTTGGATCGCGAGAAGAAGCAGCCCGGCATTCAGCATCACAGCTCCTTGCTGGTGGCGACCGCGACCGCCTGGCGGAGCACGGTCAGGCGCGCGTCGCGAAGCCGGACCATCGAACGGGTCACGTAGTCGTTGGCCGGGTCGGCAGCCAGGGCCCGTTCGGCCTGGGCAAGGGCGCTGTCAATCGCCCCAAGGCTTGCCTCGAGCGCCTGGACGGTTTCGGGACGAAGCCGCGCCTTGTTGTCCCGCAGGATCGCCTCCAGCTCTCCGGTCGCCTGGACATAGACTGTCGTGACCGCGCCCGCCTCGACCCGAAGCGGCTCGCGGGGTCGGAGCAGGGCGGCCGCGACGGCAAGCCCGGCCAGTGATGCCGCGATGGCGATCGGCACCATCCAGCGCCGGCGGGTGGTGGAAACGACCCGCC
>DATCXX010000037.1:0-8103 GCA_036565615.1 Gemmatimonadales bacterium
GGTCCGCGTGGTACGGGGCAACGACTTGCCGGTTTGTGCCTCAGGCACGCCCCGTGCACGTCCTTCCGGTACTATGCGCCGCGCCATCCTCCTCCCGGCCGTCCTGCTGCTCCTGGGCGGGCTCGCCTGTGAAGCCCCCACCGCTCCCGGCGAGCGGGGCTCGCTCGACCAGGCCCGGGCCCGCTGGCGCGCCCTGGGCAGCGAGTCCTACAGCTACGAGGTCAACCGGAGCTGTTTCTGTCTCCTGGGCGGCCGCCGGATGACGGTGACGGTGCAGGCGGGCGCCGTCATCGCCGCCGAGTTCCAGGATTCGGGGGGAGATGTCGAGGCGGCCCTCCTGAGTTATGTCCCGACCGTGGCCGATCTCTTCGATCTGATCGAGGATGCCCTGAACCGGAAGCCGTCCTACTTCTCCGCGGTGTACGATCCCAGCTACGGCTACCCCACCCGGATCGAGATCGACTATTCCTCGGCGCTGGCGGATGACGAGCTGGCCATCAGCACCCGCGACCTGCTTCCGCTCACCACGCCCGCAAGGTAGGCCCCCGCCGACCAGCCAACGCTCGAGGTGCCGCCATGCCGTCTTCACACCCCCGTTTTGCCCTCCTGCTCTGCGCGGCCGCCTGTGCCGGCCCCACCGAACAATCCGGTCCTCCGCCGCTCCTCCCCGGGCTGCCCCGCAGCCTGTCGAGCGCCGAGCAGCGCATTGTGTCGGCCGGCAACCAGTTCGCCTTCGATCTGTTCCGGGCGGTGCAGCGGACCCAGCCGGGAGAGAACCTCTTCCTTTCCCCGACCAGCGCGTCCATGGCGCTGGGGATGACGCTGAATGGCGCGGCGGGCTCCACGCTCGACTCGATGCGGGTGGCCCTCGCCCTGGCCGGTGCGCCGATCGGGGAGATCAACGCGGGATATCGGAGCCTCATCGATCTGCTCCGGGGCCTCGACGCCCGGGTGGAGTTCGCCATCGCCAACTCGATCTGGGCCCGCCAGGGGATGCCCTTCGCTCCGGCATTTCTCGAAGCCGGAAAGACGACCTTCGATGCCGAGATCCGGGCGATGGATTTCGCCGCGCCGGCCACCCTCACCACGATCAATCAGTGGGTGAGTGACCAGACCCGGGGGAAGATCCCCACCATCGTGGACCAGATCGAACCCGACAATGTGATGTTCCTGATCAACGCCATCTACTTCAAGGGAGCCTGGCGGCTGGCCTTCGACCCGGCCAAGACCCGGAGCCTCCCCTTCCAATCCGCCGACGGCGCCAGCCCGAACGTGCCGACCATGCGGCTCGACCCCGAGCCGCTGCGCCACGCCTCGGCCGAGGGCCACGAGGTGGTGGAGCTGCTCTACGGCAACGGCGCCTTCGTGATGACCCTGGTGCTGCCCGCGGCGGGACGCTCCCTGACCGAACTGACCGAGGAGCTCGACGCGGGGCGCTGGGCCGAGTGGACCGGGGCGCTGGCGGAGCACAAGCTCGGGCTCGCCCTGCCGAAGTTCAAGCTGGAATACAAGCGGGAGCTCAAGGACGACTTGTCGGCCCTGGGCATGCGGGTCGCGTTCGATCCCGACCGCGCCGACTTCTCAGCCATGCTGGGGGGACCGGTGGCGGGGAATCTCTACATCTCGAAGGTGATCCAGAAGACCTTCGTGGACGTCAACGAGGAGGGGACCACGGCCGCGGCGGCGACCTCGGTCGGCATCAGCGTCACCTCGGCGCCGCTGACGATCCAGTTCGACCGGCCCTTCCTGTTCGCCATCCGGGAGCGGCACTCGGGGACGATCCTGTTCGTGGGGCAGGTGGCGCGTTTGTAGGGCGTGGTCAGTGGTCAGGGGTCAGGGGTCAGTGGTCAGGGGTCAGGGGTCAGGGACAGCAGCCACCTACCGTCCTGCCGTCCAACAACCTACCGTCCTCCTACCGTCCCGCCGTCCTAAACCGACGCTGCCGCCACGCTCGACGCCACCACCCGATTCCGCCCCAGCGCCTTGGCGTGAAACAGCCGGGCATCGGCGATGTGGAGCAGGTCGTCGGGATCCTCTCCATCGACCGGCCAGCAGGCCACGCCCGCGCTCACCGTGATCCGCACCTGCTCGGTCCGCTTGGGGATCGGGATCATCTCGGCCGCCACCGCCTCGCGCACGACCTCCAGCCGCTTCCGGGCCGCGGCCAGGGTGGTCTCCGGCATCACCAGCACCATCTCTTCACCGCCGTAGCGCGCCACCAGGTCGCTGCGCCGGAGGGCGCGCTGGATCGTGGTCGCCACCGCCTTGAGCGCCAGGTCGCCGGCCGCGTGGCCGTAGGTGTCATTGAAGTTCTTGAACCGGTCGATGTCCACCATCGCCACCGCGAAGGACCGGGAGTAGCGCCGGGAGCGGCGCACCTCGGCGGCGAGGAAGTCCTCGAAGTAGGCCCGGTTGAAGAGTCCGGTGAGCCGGTCGCTGTTGGAGAGCCGGCGGTGCCGCTGCAGCCGGAGCACGATCATGGTGCACAGGATCGTGTGCAGGGTGAGCAGGATCAGCCGTGAGGCCTGGTCGCTCCAGTAGAACCGGCCATACACCCAGGGGGCGTAGCGGGTGGCACCGAGGTCGTGGAACGCGACCACGACCAAAAGCACCACGCCGTACTCCAGCATCGCCACGAAGCCGGTGATGACCGTCACCCGGAGGTCGTAGCGGAGGCAGGTGGCCCCGATCGCGAGGAAGTAGAGCTCGAAGGTGACCTTGCTGTTCACCGCCTGGTGGGGATCGCCGGCCAGGCTCCAGATGAGCAGGGCGAAGCTCACCAGCGATACGTCCATCAGGCTGGTGGCCAGGGGCAGCCATTGCTCCCGATGGCCCTTCTGCACCATCCGATAGGCAATGACGGCGATCACCACCGCCACGGTGGTCAACGCCAGTCCGGCCAGGTGACCGCCCCGATCCCCGGACGACGACACCGCGAGGTTGACCAGCGGCACCAGCAGCAGCACGCTGGTGAGCCCCAGCCGTACCTGGGCGATGATCAGCTCGGCGCTGGTTCCGGCGTCGAGCAGATAGCTGTCCGGGGGCGCCCAGAGCTCCTGAAGCTGGGCCCGCAGCTCCGAGAGCTTCACCCCGATCACATCAGCCTGTACTTCGGTCCGCTGCCACCCTCGCGGGGGGTCCAGCGGGGGCCGAGCACGTCGGTGGCCTTGCAATCGACGCAGTTGGGAGGGTTCACCCGTAATCCTTCGGCGGTGCGCTCGTAGACGCCCGCCGGACAGAGGTGGCTGTAGAACTCCGCGACCGCGGGGGTGACCCCGGGGCCCACCAGCAGGTGGGATGGCACCGTGTCGCGGGTCGCATTGCCCGACTTGAACACCGCGTCCAGCTTGCCGAACGTCAGCACGTTGTCCGGCACCAGCGGCTCGGCCGGCCCGGCGGTGCGGGGTTCGGCCGCGTCTTCGTCGATCGTGATCCGCCGGCCGGGGAATGCCCCCCCGGTCAGGGTGAGCAGACCGTTCTCCACCCCGCCCAGGGCAAACCCGTGTTTGAACGCCAACCGCATGTTCCGGGTCTTCCGCAGATCCCGAACAAGATAGCTCTCCCGGACCTGCCGGTCGTAGGAGGCCAGCGTGGCCGCGGAGGAATCCCCGGACAAGAGCGCCGCGAACGCCGCCCGCGCGGCATAGACCCCCGACTGCATGGCGTAATGGATCCCCTTGAGCGACGCCACGTCCACGAACCCGGCGCAATCGCCCGCGGTGAGCAGACCGTCACCGGACAAGCGGTCCGGAAGACTCCAGTAGCCCCCCTCGGGAATGGTCTTGGCGCCCCACTCCAGCAGCCGGCCCCCCTCGAACCAGGGCCGGAAGAACGGATGCAGCTTGGTCCGCTGCAAGAGCTCGTGCACGTCGAACCCCGCGTCCGGGGCGTCGAGGCCCGCCACCAGCCCGAGAGCGACCTGGCCCTTCCCCATCGGGTAGAGGAAGGTCCCGCCAAAGGCGCTCTGGGGCAGCGGCCAGCCCATCGTGTGGATCACCCGATCGAGCGGCCGGGGCACCTCCCACACTTCCTTGACGCCGAGCGCGAAGATCTGCGGGTTAGGGCTCCCCACGCCCTGCCACTCCCGCCAGGCCTGCGACAGCGCGCCCCGGGTTCCCTCGGCCAGCACGGTGACCCGGGCGGTCAGATCGGTGGGCGGCTGAAACCCCTCACCCGGTGTGCCGTCCCGGTCGAGCCCCGAGGGCGTGGTCCGCACCCCCCGCACCCGGGAGCCCTCCACCAGCAGCGCGTCGGCGGGGAACCCGGCGAAGATGTTGACCCCCAGGGCTTCGGCCCGCTCGCCCATCCAGCGGACCATCTCGCACAGCGAGGCGGTGTAGTACCCGTGGTTCCGCATCGTGGGCGGCGTCGGGATCCGGATTCCGCCCCGCCGGGTCAGGAAACGCACTTCCTCCCGTTCCACCGGCCCCCGGAAGGGCAGCTCCGCCACCGGCACCTCGGGGAACAGATCCCGGAAAACCCGCGGGTTCACCACCGCGCCGGACAGGCTGTGCTCCCCGAGGGCACCGGCCTTTTCGAGCACGCCGATACTCACCTGGCTCAGCCGCTCATCTCCTTGCACCAGCCGTGCCAGCTCGATCGCCCCGGCCAGTCCCGCCGGTCCCGCCCCCACGAACAGGACGTCCATCTCGATGGCCTCGGGATCGGGGGCCTCCCGCAGGATCATCCGCTCCCGGGGCAGCGGCGGCTGGTGGCTCAGGGGAACGATCCGGCTCACGAGGTGGTCTTTCGCTCCAGGGTGAGGGCGATGTCGGCGGCGCGGACGCTGTGGGTCAGCGCTCCTACCGACACGAAATCGGCGCCGGCGATGGCATACTCGCGTACGGTCTCCAGGGTGATACCCCCGGTCGCCTCGATCAGCACCTGAGGAAAGAGCTCCCGGGCGCGCCGGGCCCAGCGCGCGACCGTCTCCGGCTTCTGATTGTCCACCAGCAGCCGGTCCGCTCCCGCGGCGCAGGCTTCCTCCACCTGGGCGAGCGACTCCACCTCCACCTGAAAGCCTCCCGCGCCCCGCTGCCGCGCGGCGTCGCGGGCCTGGACCAGGGTTCTTCCCCCGGCGGCGAGCGCTCTCCAGTGATTGTCCTTGATCATCACGGTGCGTGAGAGATCGAGCCGATGGACCGAGCCGCCTCCCGCCACCACCGCCGCCGCATCGAAGAGCCGGAGACCCGGCGCGGTCTTCCGGGTATGGAGGATCCGGCAGCCGGTTCCCTCGACCCGAGCCACGAAATCCCGGGTGAGGGTGGCGATGCCCGACCCGCGCTGGAGCAGGTTGAGCAGCGGCCGCTCGGCGCGCAGGATCGCCGCCAGGTCTCCGGTGAGCCGCCCCATCACCGCCTGATCGGCCGGCTCACCGTCCCGGAGCCGCCATGCCACCGTGCAACCCGCGAGCCGGGCCACCGCGGTTCCGTACCCCAGCCCCGCTACTACGCCCCGGCCCCGAAAATCCACCGTCGCGGCCGCGCCGGCCGGCCGGGTCAGGACCACCTCGGTGGTCAGGTCGTGCGGACCGTCCTCTTCGAGCGCGGCGCGGGCCACCCGCTCGGCGTCGGCGGACAGGTCCGGCAGCTGCTCCAGGACGGCGGAGGCGATCAGTGCTCCTCGCGGGCTCGGCGAACCGCTTCGGTGAGCCGGGGCACCACTTCGAAGAGATCTCCCACGATGCCGTAGTCGGCCACCTTGAAAATCGGTGCGTCCTTGTCCCGGTTGATCGCGACGATGACCCGGGCCGTGCGCATACCGGCCAGATGCTGGATCGCGCCGGAGATGCCCACGGCCACGTACAGGGCCGGACTGACCATACGGCCGGTCTGGCCGATCTGATCGGCCGAAGGCCTCCACCCGTCGTCGGTGACCGCCCGGGTGGCGCCCACCGCCGCGTTGCCGAACGCGGCGGCCAGCTCCTCGACCAGGCGGAAATTCTCGGCGGCCTTGAGGCCCCGACCGCCGCTCACCACCACCGGCGCCTCACCAAGATCGAGCTTGGCGGCCCCCCGTTCGGTGACCGCGGTGACCACCACCCGCGCCTGGGCCGGATCCAGACCCGGTTCCAGCATCTCGACCCGCCCCGCGCGGGGCTGTTCCACCGGCGTGATCGCGCCGGGGCGGAGGGAGACCAGCGCCGGCGTCGCAGCCAGCCGGAGCGTGGCGATGGCTTTGCCGATATACGCGGGATGCCGCGCGATCAACGCGTCGCCCCCGAGGTCGAAGCCGGTCACGTCGGACGCCAGCGGCAGGTCCAGCGCGGCGGCCACCCGGGGAGCCAGATCACGCCCCTGAGCCGAGGCGGAGAAGAATCCGGCCCGGTAGCCGCCGGCCTTGAGCCGGGCCGCGGCGGTGGCGGCAAACACCTCCGCGCTGCCCTGGGCGAGCGCCGGATGCTCCACGACGTACACCACATCCGCGCCATAGCGGGCCAGCTGCGCGGCCGCCGCGGAAGCACCGGGGCCGCCCAGGACGAGGGCATGGACTTCCCCGCCGCCGGTTGCTTCGGCCGCCTGGCGGGCGGCGGTCACCGCTTCGAACGCCACCTTGCGGGGCACTCCTGCCCGGAGCTCGGCGAAAGCGAAAGTATTCGCCATCAGAGGACCTTGGCCTCCTCGCGGAGAAGCCGGATCAGCTCGGGCACGGCGTCGGGGCCCTCGCCGATGATCCGGCCGGCGGCGCGCTCTTTGGGCAGCTCCAGCAGGTCTACCGTGAGGCGCAGCGGACCGAGCGCCGCGGGCCGGCTCTCCACCGGCTTCTTCTTGGCTGCCATGATTCCCTTGAGCGAGGGCAGCCGGGGCCGCGCGATGCCCTCGTCGATCGTGAGCACGGCGGGCAGCGGAAAGGTCACCGTCTCCGTGGCGCCCTCCAGCTCCCGCTGGGCGGTGCCGCGCCCCTCCCCCAGCTCGAGGCCGGAGACCGCGCTCACGCAGGGCAGGCCGAGCAACTCGGCGGTCATCGGTCCCACGGTCCCGTTGCCGCTGTCGGTGGCCATCCGCCCGAACAGAATGAGATCGTAGCCGCCCTCCTTGAGCTCGGCGGCAAGAGCCCGCGCGATGGCGAGCCCGTCGAAAGGCACCTCGGCGGCCGCGAGATGGACCCCCCGGTCCACCCCCATGCTCAGCGCTTTGCGGAGGGTCTCCTGGGCCGCGTCGGGACCCAGGGTGACGGCCACTACTTCGCCGGGCGGGTGCTTCTCGACCAGCCGCAGCGCCACCTCCACCGCGTAGCCGTCGAAATCGCTCAGGTCGAACTTGAGGCCGGTGGGATCGATGGAGGTGCGATTCGCCGCAATGGCGAAGCGCATCTCCGTATCGGGGACCCGCTTGATGCAGACGGCAATCTTCAATGTGAGACTCCTTGTGAGGGGCTGGGGAGCTAGGGAGCTAGGGAGCTAGGGCAAGAACCTCACCCCTAGCTCCCTAACTCCCTAGCTCCCTAGCTCCCTGCTAAAACGCAGCAATGCCGGTGATCTCCTGCCCCAGTATCAGCGCGTGCATGTCGTGGGTCCCCTCGTAGGTGTACACCGATTCGAGGTTGGCCATGTGGCGCATCGAGTGGTATTCCACCAGGATGCCGTTGGCGCCGAGGAGGCGGCGGGCCTCCCGGGCGCACTCGCAGGCGATATGCACGTTGTTCCGCTTGGCCATGGAGACCTGCTGCGGCGTCATGGTGCCCTGGTCCTTGAGCCGGCCCAGGGTGAGCGCCAGGCACTGGGCTTTGGTGATTTCGGTCAGCATCTCCGCCAGCCGCACCTGCTGAATCTGGGTCGCGGCAATCGGCTTACCGAACATCACCCGGTCCCGGGCGTACTGGCGGGCCTCGTCATAACACGCCATCGCGGCGCCCATCGCACCCCAGGCGATGCCGTAGCGCGCCTGGGTGAGGCAGCCCAGCGGACTCTTGAGCCCGCCGCTCTTGGGCAGCACCGCGTCGAATGGGACGTGCACGTCCTCGAGGTGGATTTCGCTGGTGTCGCTGGCCCGGAGCGAGAGTTTCCCCTTCTGGTCCTTGGCGGTGTAGCCCCGGGTGCTGGTGGGGACGATGAAGCCCCGGATGGACTTGGGATCGTCGAGGGCGCCGGTCTTGGCCCAGACG
>DATCXX010000049.1:0-8576 GCA_036565615.1 Gemmatimonadales bacterium
GAGCGAGCCGCTTGGCGAGCTTGTGAAGGAACGTCATTTCCGAATTTCCGGTTGAGGACTCTGCTGGTCGGCTGAACCGATCGAACCCGTCCGAGCCCCTGTAAGGCAGGAAATGGGCCTAACAATGAGACACTACTGGACCATAATGTATCTTTCTATTTGCTTGTGAATGAATGGGTTATGAAAATTAGGAAAAAATCATCGTATGAAATTAATACAATGGAGGGATGAGGGATCCTGCAGCTTCGAAAAAAATTGCAAGACCATTGGCACATGTCTTAAGGCTTAGAGGTCGGGACCCATGGTGAGCTCCGGATTCAGCTGCACCATTCCTTTGAAGGGCTGTCCGGGAGAAACTTCGAGGTGGGCCCAGGGTCCCTCGCCCACCAGACGCTCGGTATCAGCGTCGATGATGCCGGTCTCGACCGACATCACCCCTTCGGGAACGTTGAACTGGAGATCGAAGCGGACGGCGAAAGGTCCTGGCGCGGTGAGATGGAGGCCGTGTCGGTGGGTCGAGGTGGTGAAGATCACCTGACCCGTATCCATCCGGCGGACCCGTACCACGAAGGCCAGCCGCCTGGGACCCGCCTGCTCCGGATCGTAGCGCCCCCGGAGGGTCAGGGAGCGCCGCTCGCCGCTCCGCACCGGTCCGTTGCCATCCGCCGCGAGGGTGGTCACCGCGAGCCCCGGCACCACCGTGGTCGCGGCGTCGCCCTGACCCAGCTCACCGGTGACGTATTGGGTGATGCACTCGGCCGGGGTCCCCATCGCCACGACTTCGCCGCGCCGCAGCAGCAGCGCGTGGGTCGAGAGCGCCGAGATCCGATCGAGCTGGTGGCTGACCACCGCCACCGGGATCCCGCTCTGGGCGATCTCCCGCATCCGGCCGAAGGCGCGCTCCTGGAACGCCATGTCGCCCACCGAGAGCACTTCGTCGATGATCAGCACCTCGGGCTCCAGGTGGGCGGCGATCGCGAAGCCCAGCCGTGCGTTCATGCCGCTGGAGTAGCGCTTGACCGGGGTATCGATGAAATCGGCAACTCCGGCGAATTCGACGATCTGGTCGAATCGGCTCCGAATCGCCACCGCCGGCATGCCCATGATGGCGCCTTGCAGAAAGACGTTCTCCCGGCCGGTGAGATCGGGGTGGAAGCCGGCCGCCAGCTCGATCAGGGCGCCGACCCGTCCGCGCACTGCGCAGCGCCCCAGGGTGGGCCGCATGATCCGGGTAATCAGCTTGAGCAGGGTGGACTTCCCCGCCCCGTTGTGGCCGATGATGCCCAGCGCCTGGCCGGGCCGGATCTCGAAGCTCACGTCGCGCAGGGCCCAGAAGTCCCGCGCCTGCAGCGCCGCAGGATCGCCGCGTCCGCGGGCGAACCGCCGGGCCAGGCTGGGGAGCAGGTCGCGCAGCGAATCGTGGCGCTCGCCCCGCCGGAACTTCTTCCACACGCCCTCGACGCTGATCCCCGGCTCGGTCCTCGGCGCGGTCATATCCACTCCGCGAAGAGGTACTGGAGCCGCCGGAACATGGTGATGGAGAGGACCAGCCCGACCACCCCGACCCCGGTGCTCCACAGCAGGAGCCAGGGTGACCACAGCTCCACCAGCTTGCCGCCCTCCATGACCCGGAGCGGCACCAGCAGGTTGTGGCCCTCCACGATCGCGAGGCGGAGACCCTCCAGGATCGGCGCCAGCGGATTGAGCATCAGCAGCGGCGCGATCCGCTCGCCCAGCATCGGGGCGTCGAAGAGCACCGGGGTGAAAAAGATGCCGAAGGTCAGCAGCACCTGGACGATGTACTTCACATCCCGGAAAAACAGGTTGGAGCAGGCCAGGAAGAGGCAGATAGCCGTAGTCAGTATGAACAGGAGGAGCGCGAGCGGCACGATCCAGAGCAGCGCCGGACTCAGGGTGGCTCCCAGGAACGGCAGCGCGATGGTGAGCGCCACCGCGCCCACCGCAGTGTCGAATCCCTGGGCCAGCACCGCCGAGAGCGGCAGGACTTCCCGGGGGAAAAAGACCTTGGAGACCAGGGCCTGGTTGCTGAGGAGGCTGTTGCTGGCGAAGCCTACCGCGCCGACGAAGAACGCCCAGGGCAGCGCCTTGACCGCCACCCCGGCCATGCCGTCGACCGAGAGCGGCTTCCCCGACACGTAGGCCATGGAGAGGCGGACCACCAGCCCGGCCATGACGATCAGGATCGGCATGAAGATGGCCCAGGCAAAGCCCATCACGGCCTGCTTGTAGCGCAGCTTGATATCGCGTGAGGTGAGCTGGGCCAGCAGCTCCCCGTGGGTCCGGAGGTCGGCGAGGCTTTCCCGCAGGTCGCCGAATATCGTGTGGCGGTCCCGGTATTCGACCGGGGCCGCGGTTGGACGGGTCACGCGGACTCCTTCCGGAACCATTCCCAGGTCCGCCGCATGCCTTCGCGGAGGGAGATCTCGGGTCGGTAACCCAGCAGATCGCGCGCCCGGTCCAGCCCCGCGAGCGAGTCGCGTACGTCGCCCTCCCGGGCCGGGCGATGCTCGGCGGGAACCGGGCGGCCCGAGACTTCCCGGACGATCTCGAGGAGCTGGAGCAGCGAGGTCCGCTCCGCGGCGCCGACATTGATGGGCCAGCCACTGGCCACCCCGGCCGGGGCCCCGGCGGCAAGCAGATTGGCGTTGACCACGTTGTCTATATAGGTGAAGTCACGGGTATGGCCCCCGTCGCCGTTGATCGGCGCGGGGCTTCCCCGCTGCGCGGCGGCGAGGAAGATCGGAATGACGGCGGCGTAGGCCGAGCCGGGACTCTGCCGGGGACCGAACACGTTGAAATACCGGAGCGCCACTCCTTCCACCATGCCGGCCCGGGCCCAGGCCAGCACGTACTGCTCGCCGGCGAGCTTGGCCGCGGCATAGGGAGAGCGGGGCAGCGGCTCCAGGGTCTCCACCTTGGGAAGCACCGGGGTATCTCCGTAGACCGAGCTCGAGCTGCTGTACACCAGCCTCCGGACGCCGGCGTCGCGGGCGGCCAGGAGGAGCTGCACCGTGGCGTTCACGTTATGGTCGTGGGAAGCCCAGGGATCCGCCATGCTTCGCGGAACGCTGGGAAGCGCTGCGAGGTGAAACACCACCTCGACGCCGCTGCAGACCCGGCGGCAGGTCTCGGCATCGCGGAGATCGCCGCGGATGAATTCGACCCCGCCGCCGAGCAGGGCAATGTTGCGCTGGTCGCCGGTGGACAGGTTGTCCACCACGCGCACCCGGTGCCCTTCCCGGAGCAGGCGCTCGGCCACGTGCGACCCGATGAAGCCGGCGCCCCCGGTGACCAGGCAGCTCGTCGATGCCACGCTAGTCAACGTCGGTCAGGTCTAGTTGATCACGATGTCCCCGCTGCCGCGGGGCTTCAGGGTCCAGCTGCCGAACCCGGTCGGCACCAGCACGCCCCGCACGATCATCGAGGAACCCGGACGGAAGATGCTGCGCGGAATCTGGAGGTTGCCGTCGATGATGATCTGAAGGGGGCCGGAGCCGTCACTCACCGTAATTCGGAAGTCGGGGGCGACGGTCGCGGTATCACTGATGATGCCGCCGGTGATCTGCACCAGCCCGGCATCCAGCAGCCCGCCGCTCGCGGTGGCCGCCACCGCGGTGCTCACCGCCAGCGGGATTGGCGGGGGACGAGTCGCGAACCGGGCCACCCCGGCGTTATCGAGGGTGGGCTGGCCGTCGCGGGTCGAAGTGTGGCCGAGCACGCTGACGCTGTCGCCCGGGTTGTTTCCCAGCAGGCCCCCCAGCAGGACGACCCTGGTAAGCCGGATCTGGCCCGAGCTGTCGGCCACATGGGACGTGGTGTCCCGGAACGACTGCACCCCGGCCAGAATCACTCCGCGAATGAACACCCGGCGACCGGGAGGCGACAGCCGCGCCTGGCGGATGGACACTTCGGGATAGCCGAGCCGGACCAGCACGAAGGTGTTGGTGTCGGCCGCCACCAGCCGGATGACCGCCGAATCGATCGCGGCCACCTGGATGGAATCCCCGATGCTGGAGGGCACCACCGCCACCCGGTACTGGCCCACCGGCACGCCTTCGAACCGCGCCAGTCCCGCCTGGGTGCTCAGGGTGGTGCGCAGCGTGTCCCCGCTGCCGAAGGCCAGCAGCGCCACCCGCGCGTTGGGAAAGAGAGTGTCGAGCGGCACGGTAGGGGTGCGGGAGCCATCCCGGTCGAGATACACCCCGACGGTCACCGCGCTGGTGGACGACACGTTGAAGCCGAGGTCGCTGCCGGCGTTGTCACAGGCCGCCGCGCCTCCAAGAATCGCCAGGGCGAGAGCCGCCCGAAGTGAAGTTCGCACGGGTATCAATACTCCATCTTGAGGCCGACGCGGAGGAGCCGGGGCTCCACTCGGCGGCTCAGCAGGGTGCCGAATCCGGGATTGGCCGCAAAGGGAACCACCACGGTGCCACCGGTGCCGGTGCCCAGCTGGCCGGCGGGGGCGATGAGCAGCGCGGCCTTGTCGATCACGCCGGTGGATGAACTGACCAGGTTGAACGCGTCCACCGTCAGAAACACGTTGCCGCCGGAAGCAAAGGTCACCGGGAGTCCGATCGAGAACCGGAGGTCGAGCGCCTGGACGCCGTCCTCCCGGCAGCTGTTCCGCGCGGCGAACTCGCCTCCCTGCGCATCAGGGCAACCTGCCAGGCCGCCCTGGGGTGTCATCACCGGATCGTTGTTGCCCCCGCCGTCGCCATTGAGATCCACCCCGGGCCGGAACCCGGGGGTGAACGGAAGGCCGGAGCGCCAGCGCCACCGGGCGCCGAAGACCATCGGCCGGCTGCCCGAGGAGCGGTATTCCGCCGAGGCCGCCACCCGGTGGGTGACATCGAGGTCGGAACGCCCCGAGCTCCAGTCGCCGCCGCCGGGCAGTCCCTCGGGAAACGGATCGAGCTGATCGGCCGGGTCGGCCTGGAGGAGCCCGACCAGGTTGTCGGTGGTCTTGCCGTAGGTGTAGCCGAGGTCCACCGAGAAGCCGCGGCTGACCCGGTGCGCCAGCCCGGCGTTGATCTCGTAGTGATCCACGTATCCGGTGGGCGCGAGGCCGAAGACCAGGTCGTGGGTGTCGAAGAGCCGGTTCGATTCCGGCGCGGCCGAAACCAGGGCTCCCTGCTTGACCAGGGTTCCGTAGACCTGACGGCCTTCCTGGGTGACGCGGCCGCCGGCATCCGCCCGGTTGAGATCCTCGCGCCGCAGCATGAAGTCGCTGTGGCTGTAGCTGCCCCCGGCGGAGAAGGTGATTCCTCCACCGAAGCTCCGCGCGAATCCGAAATCGAACTTGGCGGTGCGGGGGGCCCGGTACTCGTCGGAGAACAGAGTCAGGCGCTTCCCGACCGTCGGCGCGGCGCCGCCCGGATCCGATGGCCAGGCGGGGAACAGTCCCAGGCCCCGGCGCACGGTCGACCCACCGTCGAACAGCAACGCTTCCGCGAAGAGCGCCGGATCCAGCTCACCCTGGTAGAGCCCGCCGCTGCCGCGGATCACCCAGTTGCTCCGCAGACTCCAGGTGAAACCGATCCGGGGAGAGACCCGGGAGCTGTTGTCGGGCGTGAAGACGTTGGAGATGCCGCTGGCGTTGAACCAGGAGGTGTCCGCCGAAATCTTGCTCTTGGGGAAGACCTGGGTCTCGTAGCGCACCCCGAGCTGGAGCTGAAAGTCCGGAGAGGCGCTCCAGGTGTCCTCCAGGAAAGCGCCCGGGGTGGTGACGGTGTATCGCGCCGACCCGGGAGTGCCGGCCACCTGGAAGTAGGTGCCCAGGCCCTGGGCAAAGCGGTCGAGGTCGCCGAAGTGAAAGAGTCCCGACGCGCCGTAGCGGTAGTCCTGATCGTGGCTCAGGATGTTCAGGCTCACTCCGCCCTTGAGGCGGTGATGACCCCGCAGGAACTGGAAGGCGTTGGAGATGTCCACCCGCTTCACATCGAAGGTGGCCGGCAGGACCGGTGAAGTCCCGAAGGCGATCCCGTCGCCCGAGAGGATGGTCCCGGCGACCGGACTGCCCAGCCACTCCCGGCGCGCCATGCTGAATCCACCCCGCAGCTCGTTGGCGAAGGGCCCGCTCGAGGTCGTCAAACTGATGGCCCCTGAAATGTCGCGAGCCTTGAGGCTGCTGCCGGTCCCGAAGAAGGGGTCGGCCCCAAGCTGGGGGCTGCCCTCCTTCCAGTTTGCATAGCCGAACCGGGCCATCAGGTGATTGGTCGGTCCCAGCTGCCAGTCGAGCCGCGCCTGCCCGTGTCCGCCCTTCCAGCTCCGCACCACCGGAACCGCGAAGAGACCCAGCGCGGTCTGGTAGGTGCCGGCGCCGATGGCGGGAACCTGGGTGGCCAGGGACGCGGGTTGCCCACCGAAGCTGGACACATCGTTGGCCCAGGGAAGCGCAGTGGGCTGCTCCAGCGATTGGTAGCCGCCCTCGATGAAGAGGTGCGCCGTGTCGGGAACGATCGCGGCGTTCAGGGAGGCGCCCAGCTGGAACGAGGTCCCGGAGCTGTCGCCCGGATTATCAAGCGAGTTCTGGCCCAGCTTGGCCGAGGAAAAACTGGCGTAGGGAGCGATGGAAAGGCGGCGTCCGGTCCCGGTGCGGCTCTGGCCGGAGACCAGCATCCCGGGAACCCCGCGCCATTCGGCGTCGCTGGCGATCCCCAGAAAGTGGACCTGATTGAGCCCGCCCCGCTGGAACAGCGGAGTACTGAGCGGCTCGGCCCGGTACCCGGGATGGCGCAGCATGGTCTCCAGCACACCGTCCACGAAAAGGCGGCTTTCCGAGATAGGAAGGCCTCCGGAGCCCAGGCCGAGTCCGGCGCGCCCGTCTCCCGGAGCGATCAGGGACGAGGTCAATCGTCCCAGGCCGCCCAGATCGCCAGGCCGGTCGAAGGGGGTGAGCTCGGTTCCGGAGAGCACGAACCCCGCCGCCGAACCGCCCCGCACCCCGGGGTTGGTGACTTCCGTGACCGTAGTAATCGGCGGCGGACGCCGCTCCACCGTGAGAACGACGTAGGTCGTCGTGCCGGCGGTGATAACGACTCCCGAAGAGCGAAGCGGCTGGTACCCGATCTGCTCAACCAGGAGGCGGTATTCGCCCGGGGTGAGCAGCTGGGCGCTGAAGCCGCCCTCCCGGTCCGAATCGAGGGACATGAGTGGCGCGCCGGCGCGAGACTCGAGGGTCACTGAGGCGCCCGAAACCGGCTCGCCGTCGGCGGTCTGCACGACGCCCCGGAGGCTTCCCGAAGTGAGGCTTTGGGCCTGGGCCCGCTCCGGGCCGAAGCCGGAGAGCGCAACCAAGCCGAGCAAAAGCAGGAGGTTACATACCTTCACACTCACGGACGGCGGCATAGCGCTCCCGTTCGGGGAATCGGAGAGGAGTCCGGTCCTGGGGCAACGAGTGCCATGTGGTGCAGGAGGGATGCCACAATTCGGCCCACAACCCGGCCGAGACCGGGCCGCTCCCCCTACACTTGTTGCGCAAAGCTGCGCAGGCTGTGGGGGGAAAGCAACGGGAGGAGGGGTGCTAGACCTTGGCCGCCAGCAAGGTCACCACGTAAAGCATCGCCAGTCCGATCATCAACTCGTGGCCCGGATGCCGGAAGAGCGCCCGGAGCAGGGCGAGCAGGCGGACCGGCCAGGGGGTGGGAGCAGGCGGCAGGATCAGGTATTCGTATCTCATCGCGGCACCGTTCCGCAGGCGGTCGCGAGGATGAAGAGGGCGAGAAGGACCAGGGGACGGATGATCCGGATGGTCTCATGACCGGATGCCAGGCGACGGGACAGCTTGTAGGTGTAGGTCACAGGACGATCTCTCCGCGGGACGAGCCGGCAAATGGTTCGAAGGGGCGCGGAGGGAGAAAAGGCAAGAGGCGGTCCACGGGCGCGACGCCCTCGCGGGAGGAAAAACCGGAGGAACTGTTCTGAAATGATGCGAAATTCGGGGTGATTCGTGAGGCGGAGGAAACAGTCGGCCAGCTCTTGGCCGCCGTCAGAATAACTGACAGGGAAGAATACCCGAGTTTCCGTGCAGCGCTGATCCACCAAAGCAGCGCGCCCCGGAGGACCGGGGCGCGCGGGTTAGAGCATTGGAGCAGCGGTCGCGGTCAGACCTTGCGACGCCGCCGGATCAGGCCGGCCCCACCGATCCCCACCAGACCCAGGGCGAGCAGCCCCATGGTGGCGGGCTCGGGCACCGACACGGCATCGCAGAGGCTCGAGGGTCCGGAGTTGGTCCCGAACGCCGTGCCACCGGCGAGGTCGTCCCGGGCCACCACCTTGGTGGATCCGCAGGCCGTCCCGCCGGCATGGAGGCCCACGCCGGCCGCGTTCATCACGGCATCCCACTGGGCCGCGGTGCGGCTGGTGCCGGAGAACGTGAAGGTCCAGGTCGAGAACACGCCGTCGCCCGGATCCAGCCCGCCGGGATTGGACGCCGAGACCGTGGCGGGGACGAATGGGGCCCCGTTGAAATCGTTGGGCGGCGGATTGCCGTACCCGGTCGGCCCGCTCACCAGGGTGCCGGTGATGTCGGCGGGAAGGTTGTCGAACCCGACGGC
>DATCXX010000066.1:0-2368 GCA_036565615.1 Gemmatimonadales bacterium
TCATCTCTCCTCCTTCGGCACCGAGCTATCTCACCATCCCGCGCGGTGAGACCTCTAGTTTTGCGGCCCCGGATCACTCCGGGTGTGCTCTTATCGGGCGGATCGACGCCACGCCGCAGGTCGTTGTTGCGGCCGCCCCCACGAGGGGCGAGTCCGGTGCCATCGCCGGAAATGCGATGGAGCGGCTTGACTTAGGGAGCGTGATCTCCGAGTCGGTGCGACTGCTTGCGTCGCACTCCGCGGCATTCTACTGCAAAGGACAGGGTCCGGTAAGAAGGGGGGTCAGAACTGGATCTGGGCGCCCAGCTCCAGCACCCGATTGGCGGGGAGGCGGAAGTACACCGTGGCCGGCTGGGCGTTCCGGGCCATGACGATGAACAGCTTCTTCCGCCAGGAGGAAAGCCGGGAGTTGCCGGTGGGCAGCAGCGTTTCCCGGCCCAGGTAGAAGCTGGTCTCCTGGGGCCGGGTGCGGAGTCCGGTGGTCGCCTCGAGCTGCCGCAGCAACCCCGGCACGTCCGGCGTCTCCATGAAGCCGTACTGCGCCACGACGCGATGGAAGCCCTCGCCCAGCGTATCGCTCTCGTAGCGGTCTTCCTCAGGCACATAGGGAATCTCGATCCCCTCCACCGACATCAGGATCACCGTCTCGTGCAGCACCTTGTTGTGCTTGAGGTGATGGAGCAGGACCACCGGCACGCCGTCCGGGTCGGACGTCATGAATACCGCGGTGCCCGGTACCCGGGGCGGGCGCTTCCGGGCGATGTCCTGCAGGAAGAGGTCCACCGGCAGCGCGTTCTCGCGCAGGATCCCCGACACGATGTGGCGGCCGCGCTTCCAGGTGGTCATGAGGATGAAGACGCCGAGTGCCACCACCAGCGGGAACCAGCCCCCTTTGGCCACCTTGTCGGCGTTGGCCGCCAGAAAGGCGAGGTCCACGGCCAGGAACAGGGACCCGAGCGCCCCTACCTTGAGCCAGGACCACCGCCAGAGATCCCGCGCCACCACGCAGAAGAGCAGCGTGGTGATGGTCATGGTGCCGGTCACCGCGATACCGTAGGCGCTCGCCAGGTTCCCCGAGCTCCGGAAGGTCAACACCAGCATCACGCAGGCGATCGCCAGCAGGCGGTTCACCTCGGGCAGGTAGATCTGCCCGATCTCGGTCATGGAGGTGTGGCGGATCGTCACCCGCGGGCTGTAGCCCAGCTGCACCGCCTGCCGCGTGAGCGAGAAGACGCCCGAGATGAGGGCCTGTGAGGCCACCACCGCCGCCGTCGTGGCCAGGGCGACCATCGGGTACAGCGCCCACCCCGGCACCAGCGCGTAGAACGGGTTGCGAGCCGCCGCCGGATTCGCCACCAGCAGGCCGCCCTGCCCGAAGTAGTTGAGCACCAGCGCGGGCAGCACCACACTGAACCACGCCAGCCGGATCGGCCGGCGGGCGAAGTGTCCCATGTCGGCGTAGAGCGCCTCGGCGCCGGTCACCACCAGCACCACCGCGCCCAGCACCAGGAAGCCGCGGGGACCGTCGCGGAACAGGAAGCTGAGCGCGTACCAGGGATTGAGAGCCGCCAGCACGCGGGGGTGCTGCAGGATCCCGTGCACGCCCAGCGCCGCGATGGCGAGGAACCAGGTGATCATCACCCGGCCGAACACCGCCCCCACCCGCGCGGTGCCGAAGCGCTGGAACAGGAAGAGCGCCACGAGAATCAGGGCGGAGACGAAGGGAATCACCCAGTCCGGCAGTCCGGGCGTCGCCACCCCGATGCCTTCGACGGCGCCCAGGACCGAGATCGCCGGCGTGATCACCCCGTCGCCGTAGAGCAGCGCCGCGCCGAAGAGCCCGAGCCCCAGCAGCACGCGGCGGCGGGTGATGCCGAGCCGTCGGGGCTGGAGCAGCGCGAGGAGGGCCATGATCCCGCCCTCGCCCCGGTTGTCGGCCTGCATGATGTAGGTCAGGTACTTGAAGGAGACGACGAAGTTGAGCGACCAGAAGATCAGCGAGAGCACGCCCAGCACGTTCTCGCTTGTCGGGGCGATCCCGTACTCGGGCGCGAAGCACTCCTTGAGGGCGTAGAGCGGGCTGGTGCCGATGTCGCCGTAGACGACGCCGAGCGCGGCGGTGCACACCGCCAATAGCGACGGCGCACCGGCCTTGGCCCCGCCCTGGTCACCCGTCCGGCTGGACACGGTGCCTCCTCAGAACTGGATCTGCGCCCCGAGCTCCACCACCCGATTCGGCGGCAACCCGAAAAAGGCGGTGGCCGACTGCGCGTTCCGGGCCATGACGATGAAAAGGCGCTGCCGCCAGCGCGCCATGCGCCCGACCGGCGGATCGCCCACCGGCGGGGCGGCCCGCGCCTCGCGGCGG
>DATCXX010000087.1:0-3527 GCA_036565615.1 Gemmatimonadales bacterium
TCACCGGCGACGGGGGTCCGCCCACCCCGGGGACCATCGAGCGCGCCATTCCGGCCGAGCGGGCCGCGCGGCTGCCGATCGACGCCAGCGATCTCACCATCCTCGCCACCCTCGCCCCGGGCGTCGTCGCGGTCACCGGCACCGACAGCACCGCGGCCGGTTTCTCGGTCGCGGGCCAGCGCCCCTCGAGCAACAGCACCACACTCGACGGGCTCACCTTCGGCGGCGCCGGAGTTCCCCAGGACGCGGTGAGAAACACCCGGGTGATCACCAACAGTTACGACGTCGCCCGGGGGCAGTTCAGCGGAGGGCAGGTCGCCACTACGACAATGGGGGGCACCAATTCGGTCCGGGGCACCGGGAACTACGGGCTCCGGGACCGGGATCTCTCGGTCAGCGCCGGCGACAGCACCGCCTTCGCCCAGGGGTTCACTCAGCACCAGCTCTCGGCGGGCATCGGCGGTCCGGTGGTGCGTAACAAGATCTTCTACTTCATCTCCGGCCAGGGCCGCTTCCGGGACGACGGCCTCCAGTCGCTGCTCTCCGCCTCGCCCTCATCGCTCAACCGGCTCGGGCTGGCGCCCGATTCGGCCGGACGCTTCCTCGGCTTCCTGAGCGATCACGGCCTGCCTCTCTACACTGACGACAGCCTCACCAGCCGCTCCACCAACGACCTCTCGAGCATCGCGCGGCTGGACTTTCTCGTCGGCGCGAACCAGACCTTGACGGTCCGGGGAGATCTGCGGCGGAACCGGAGCGAGCCCACCGGCGTGGGCCAGCTCTCGGTACCCTCGAGCGGCGGCTCGACCCGATCGGGCGGGGGCGGCGCCATGGCGACGCTGAGCTCCCGCTTCGGAACCAAGGTCATCAACGAGTTCCGGGCCTACTACTCGCAGAGCTCCCAGCGGGGCGAGGCGTTCGAGGATCTCCCCCAGGGCCGGGTGCAGGTGATTTCGGCGCTCGATGACGGCACCCAGACGGTGTCCAACCTGAGCTTTGGGGGGAACTCCGGCCTCCAGCAGCGCCGCGCCAGCAGCGGGATCGAGATCAGCGAAGAGCTCTCCCTGATCCCCGGCAACGGCGCCCACCGCATCAAGGCTGGGATGCTCTTCAACCGGACTACCTCGAGCCAGGTGGTCGCGTCGAACCTGACCGGCACGTTCACCTTCAGCTCGCTGGCCGATTTGTACAACGGGACTCCGGCGAGCTTCACCCGTACGCTCCAGCCTTCCGACCGCAAGAGCACCAGCCTCAACGCCGCGGTGTATGTGGGCGACACCTGGCGTCCCACCCAGGCGCTCCAGCTCACCCTGGGAGCCCGGCTGGAGCGCTCCCAGTTCGGCGATGCGCCGGCATTCAATCCGGTGGTGGAGCAGGTGTTCGGCTACCGCACCGACCGTCTTCCGCGGGAAACCCACTTGAGCCCGCGCGCCGGATTCACCCTCACGCTGGGAACCTCGGAGCAGGGACCGCCGGCACTCACCCTCCGGGGCGGAGTGGGAGAGTTCCGGAGCCCGATTCCGGCGAGCCTGGCCGCGGCGGCGCAGTCGGCCACCGGACTGGCCGCCGCCGAGACCCAGCTCTTCTGCGTCGGCGGCGCGGCGCCGTTACCCAACTGGGATTCGTACCTCCAGGATCCTTCCACCATACCCACCAGCTGCGTGGGGGGCGGGAACTCCCCGCTGCCGACCCAGAGTCCCCAGGTCACGGTGTTCGATCCCGGCTTTGGCGCGCCGAGGGCGTGGCGGGGATCTTTCGGCGCGCAGCGCCGGATGGGAACCTGGACTCTCGGCGCCGACCTGAGCCTGGCCCGCGGGGTAAGCCAGTCGGGCTACACTGATCGCAACCTGGGTCCCCAGCAGTTCCAGCTTGCCGCGGAAGGGGGCCGGCCGGTGTTCGCGCCGTCGGCGCTGATCAATCCCGCCAGCGGCGTGGTTGCGCTGGCGGCGTCGCGGCAGGACACCCGCTTCGGCCAGGTGCTGCTGCTGGATTCCAGGCTGGGGTCGAAGTCGGCTGGAATCACACTGTCGGCCAACGGCATAACCCGGGGCGGCATGTCGGTGCAGGGGTCGTATACCTGGTCGCGGTCCCGCGATCAGTCCTCCGCCTCGGAGGGCGGCGGCCAGCGCGGGTTTGCCGGCCAGACCGCGGGGTTCGATCCCAATGCGCGGGAGTGGGCCACCAGCGATTTCGAGCGCCGGCATTCGTTCCTCGCGGTGGTGACCTGGCCTGCCACCGTGGCGCTGGAGCTGACCGGGATCGGTCGGCTCACCGCCGGCACACCCTACACCCCCCTGGTGGGCGGCGACATCAATGGCGACGGCGCGCGCAACGACCGGGCCTTCGTGTTCAATCCCGCGAGCGCGCCGGACACCGCCATCGCCAACGGCATGCAGCGGCTGCTGAGTGGCGCCTCCTCCGGGGCCCGCAACTGCCTCGAACGTCAGATGGGTGGGATCGCGGCGCGCAACAGCTGCCGGGGGCCGTGGCAGCCCTCCCTGGACTTGCAGCTCAACTACCGCCCCGCCTGGGGCGGCCTGAATCGCCGGCTGGCGATTTCGCTGGTCACCTCCAATCTGCTGGGCGGGGTGGATCAGCTGCTCCACGGCAGCGACGACCTCCGCGGCTGGGGCCAGACCGTGCGGCCCTCCACCACCCTGCTCTCGGTCCGCGGCTTCGATCCCGCAACCAACCGGTACGTCTATACGGTGAATGAGCGCTTCGGGGCCACCTCCGCGGGAAGCAACGCGATCCGGAGCCCCTTCCAGGTTGGCATTCAGCTTCGCTACACCCTGGGGCAGAGCGGCCTTGCCGGCGCTTTCGGCGGGGCGCGGGGGCGCCCGGGCGGCGGGGACGGACCTGGGTTGGGCGGCGGGGCCAGGGGCGCCGCAGGCGGCGGCGAGTTCGCCAATCGCTTCGGGAGCCTGATCCCCAATCCGATCCGGGAGATCCTCGAGCTCCGGATCGGACTCCGGCTCACCGAGGAACAGGAAAAGCGGCTCACCGTGTTGTCCGACACGATCGTCGCCCACAACACCGCGCTGGCCGCAGAGCTGCAGACCGAGATGGCCAAGCTGGGAGCCAACGCGGATGGGGCAAGAATGATGGCGGTGATCCGGCCCCGGATGGAGGCGGCTCAGAAGCAGACTCAGGCCGCGCTCGACGCGGCGAAGGCCATCCTCACGGCGGAGCAGTGGAATTACCTGCCCGATCGACTGAAGAATCCGCGGGGCCAGGGTGGAGGACCTGGGCAGCGTCGCGTTCCGCCGGGAAGCGACTAGATTGGACGCATCACCGGAAATCAGGAGCACCTGAAATGCGCCATACCCTGGCGGGCCTTGGCATTTTGATGTTAGCGGCGGTGGCCACTCCAGCCCCCGCGCAAACGGCTTCCTTTGCGGGTACCTGGAAGCTGAACGCGAACGAGAGCGACAATCCCGCGCTGAAGCTTCAGGCGCTGCTGGAGAAGGGTCCCACTGTCGTAAGCGGCATGCGGGAAGGGCGGGGCCGCCCCAGCACCGGAGCCG
>DATCXX010000088.1:0-2104 GCA_036565615.1 Gemmatimonadales bacterium
TGGCCACCGTGATTCCGCTCCGGCTGGGCCTGCGCCGCCTGGCCGCCCTCGAGGTCTGACCTCCTTTTTTTGATCCGCTCCGCGCGTTCCCGGTGACATAAGCCCGCCCATCCGGCCCCACCTTGGCGCCACCGCAGCCGCACCAGTCCGGTGTGGAGCGGCCCAACGCCAAGGAGGACCCGATGCACCTGCCAGCCTGCCGGGCGGCCACCGCAGCCGCGCTCATCATCCTCGCCGCCTGCTCCGAGGGCCCGACGCCGCTCGATCCGGCATCGGGCGCCTCGCCGGGCGGCGTTGCTCCCGGACTGCTGCAGGCCCCCAGGGAGGAGCAGGCTGCCCGGCACGAACGGCTGGCCCGCCGCCTGGCCCGGGCGCTCCGGGACGATCAGTTCCGCGAGGCGGTCTACCGTGAGCTCCGGGCCAGCACCGAGCGAGAGGGCAAGATCCACCTCCAGCGCTTCCTCGCCCCCGGCAGTGTCGCCCGGCAGCGGCTGGCCGAGCTCAACGAGGAAGCGCCTCAAGCGGTAGGGGCGGATCTGGAGGCTTCCGCCGCGATCGAGATCTACCTCCCGGTCCCGGCCCACCGAATCAGCTGGCAGGGTGGCAGAGAAATCCTGGTGGCCACCGCCGAAGCCGATCGGGAGGCGCCGATCGCCTTCGACGTCGGTGGTCAGCGCCGGACGCTCGACCCCTCCCAGCCGCCGGCGCAGCCGGTCATCGCACTGGGGCGCGCCGAAACCGAATTCACCCCCCGCCTCGCCGCGTCCACCTGTATCACCGGATGCGACGAGGAGCCGGGGAGCGGCGGCGGGACGCCGCAGGTGTCGGCGCCCGGGCTATACCTGACCTATGCGAGCTTCACCCAAACGTTTGAGGGCTGGTTGAAGGGGAGCCCCGAGTTTGAGGTCCACATCCTGGGGCAGGAAGGAAGCTCGACCGCCATGAAGAGCTATCAGTGCGCCGGAGCGGAGGCCGGCGGGCCCTATCAGTACGACCAGAACGACAAGCAATGGAGCGGGTCGGTGCTGCTGTTCAGCCAGACCCAGCTCGACGCCTTCAAGGCGGCGCACCCCACCCACTCGATCCGGGTCTTCCTGCTGGAGGACGACGACGGCGCCTGCGCGATCAAGCTGGATTCGACCCGGGTCGCTACGCTCTTCAAGCAGTTGCAGACGGCCTACGGCAGCCTGACCGGCGGAAAGGACGAGACGCTCTTCTCGATCAAGACCTTCGTGAAGGCGGCGAGCCTGCTCAACCTGTTCAAGTCCGGCTGGTCGGTCATCACCACCCAGGACGATCTGGTCGGCAACGCCATCGAGGACGTGGTCGCCCGCGAGTTCTTCCCCGGCGGCAACTGGATCGTGAAGGGGGAGAACACCATCACCAGCGGGGCCATTCGCCTCGAGATGCGCTGAGACGCGAGTGCTTCGGATTCTCCGGTGGCTCGGCGCCTGCTGTCTGGCGCTCCCGGGCGCGCTGGCTGGCCAGCTTTCGCTGGGGATCTCGGTCGGGACGTCGAGTTTCTCGGGCGCTGCTCGGGCGGCTCCGAGCGCCGGCGAGGTGCGCTTCCTCCCCTATCGCCCCACCAGCGTCGGCGTGCTGGTGGGCTGGGGTCGCCAGGAGGTCCGACTCGAAGGCTCGGCCCGGTATGGCGAACCCGGCCTGGCCCTGCGCGGTGTGCCGCTCGCGGAAGAGGACACGTCGTCACCCGGCGTGCTGATCGTCTCGGAGAATGCGTTCCGGCTGGTCAGCTTTACCGGTGGGGTGTCGCTGCGGCTGCTCCGGCTCCGCGGAGGACCGGTGGTCCGGGCGGGCACCGGGCTGGTCCTGGAGCACTGGGCCTCCCCCGGGTCGGCGGCGCGGACGGTCGCGGGGGTGCAGGGCGGCCTGGCCATCGAAGTGGCGCTCACCGGTGCCCTTGCCGCCCGGGCCGACGCCGAGCTCGGCTTCACCCCGGCTTCACCCTTTCGCGCCAGCGACCTTCCCGAGGGGTTCACCCCGCGAAGCACCTGGCGGCGGAGTCTGGCGGTGGCGGCGGTGTGGTGGCCGTAGCGGTCGACGGTCAACGGTCAACGGTCAACGGTCAACGGTCAACGGTCAACGG
>DATCXX010000097.1:0-5554 GCA_036565615.1 Gemmatimonadales bacterium
GGCGGGGGCGGGGTGTCACTCACCAGACAGAAGATACCCGGCGACCGGGCGCACGCTATCTTTCCGGTCGTGCTCCCCAAACATCTGTTGTGGTTGACCCTTCTGGGCAGCGCCCTGCCCGGGCCGGCCGCCGGCCAGACCGGAACCGAGCCCTTGCGCTTGCCCCGGCTCACCGGCCCAGTCGAGCTGGACGGCCGTCTCGACGAGCCGGCCTGGGCCGGGGTCCCCGCGCTGCCGCTGGTGATGTACACCCCGACATTTCGGGCGCCGCTCACCGAGCGCTCCGAGATCATGGTCGCCTACGACGACCGCTACATCTACCTCGGCGCCCGCCTGTACGACTCGGAGCCGCGGAAGGTGCGCGCCAACACCCTCTATCGGGACCGCTATTCCGGCGACGACCTCGTCGCCCTGGTGCTGGATACCTACAACGACCGCCAGACCGCCTCGTGGTTCACGGTCAATCCCGCCGGCAACCGGATCGACCGCGCGGTATCCAACGACGGCGAGTTCACCAACGGCGACCCGATGAACGACAACTGGAACACCGTCTGGGACGTCGCCACGACCCAGAGCGACGCCGGCTGGTTCGCCGAGATGCGGATTCCGTTTTCGAGCCTGGGATTCCAGGACCTGAACGGTACCGTGACCATGGGGCTGATCGCCTACCGGGTGATCGCCCGGAAGAACGAGCGCCAGCTCTTTCCGGCCATTCCGCCCAACTGGGACCTGGGCTTTGGCAAGCCTTCACAGGCGCAGCGGGTGGTGCTGGAAGGGGTGCACAGCCGGCATCCCGCGTATCTCACCCCCTACGGGTTGGGGGGACTCGCGTGGCGGTCCGAGCTGGATGCCCTGAACAGCCGCTATACCCGCCCCCGCGACGAGACCTATGAAGGCGGGGTGGACCTCAAGTACAGTCCCACCAGCAATCTCGCGCTCGACCTCACCGCGAATACCGACTTCGCCCAGGTCGAGGCCGACGACCAGCAGGTGAACCTGACCCGCTTCTCGCTCTTTTTCCCCGAGAAGCGCCAGTTCTTCCAGGAACGCTCCGCGATCTTCGATTTCAACACCGGGGGCCTGAGCCGGCTGTTTCACAGCCGCACCATCGGACTTTCAGGGGACGGGGCCCCGCTCCGCATCTACGGCGGCGGCCGGCTGGTGGGCCGGGCCGGCGGCCTCGACATCGGCTTCCTCGACCTCCAGACCGCGTCCCGGGACCTGATCCCTTCGGAGAACTTCGGCGTGCTGCGGGTGCGGGGCCGGGTGTTCAACTCCAATTCGACCGTGGGGACCATGGTCACCAGCCGCCTCACCAGCGACGGACACCACAATGTTGCCGTCGGTGCCGACGCCGTGCTGCGCACCCTGGGGGAGGAATACCTCACCTTCCGGTGGGCCCAGACCTATACCTCCGGGTTTGCGAATCCGGTGGTGGACTGGAAGCAGAGCCGGATGCTGCTGCGCTGGGAGCGCCGGGGGCAAATCGGGGTCAGCTACTCCGGCGAGCTGGTGCACGCGGGTCCGGGATACGATCCCGGCATGGGCTTCACCTTCCGGAGCGACTTTACATCCTTGTCGGGGCAGGGGGGCTATCAGCGGCTGATCGGGACCGGGGGCCGGTTTCGTACCCTGGGTATGACCCTTCCGGCAAGCGCGTTCTGGCGGAACGGCGACGGCACCGTGGAATCCGCCGAGGTGGCGCCGACGCTGCTGGGCGAGCTCAAGAGCGGGTACAGCATCAGCCTCACCGCGCGGAACAGCTACGAGAGCGTGCGCGATACCTTCGAGATTGCCGGAGGGGCGCACGTGGTCCCCGGCAACCACTGGTTTCACCGCGGCGAGCTGTTCGTCACGGCGCCCCGGGCGGCCAGCTTCCGCCCGACCTTCTCGATTTCGGCCGGCAGCTTCTACGACGGCACCGAGCTCAGCTTCTCGGCCCGGCCGGCCTGGAACCCGTCGAAGCACTTCGAGATCGGGGTGGATTACGACTACAACCGGATCCGCTTCAGCGAGCGCAGCGAGCGGCTCGACCTGCACCTGATCCGGGTGCGGCTCCAGACGGCGCTCGACGTGCACGCGTCCATGGCCACGCTATTTCAGCACGACAACGCGGATCACGCGATCGGGGTGAACGCGCGGTTTCGCTACAACTTCCGGGAGGGCAGGGACCTCTGGATCGTCTACAATGAGACGATGAACACCGACCGGCCCGAGCTGCCGGGACCGCGGCCGCCGCTCATGCGGCGGCGGGCGTTCCTGGTGAAGTATTCCTACACCCTCGGGCTCTGACTCTACTGCCCCGCGTGTGTCGCTCCTCTTTGCCGCCGTAAGCTATGGAGTGAGCACGGCCGTCTGAATGACCACGGCCTGGGTCTCGGTCTCCCCCGCATCGACCGTCACATTGACCGGCAAGGCAAAGTTGGTGGTGATCCCGATGCCGGTCGGGGGCTGCACGCTCAGCGCGTAGGTCCCCGGCAGCAGGAACCGGAACCGGGCCTCGAACGTCCCGTCGCCGTCCGGATCCGCGAACGCCACCGTCTCGCCGTTCAGGGTTGCCTTGAACGCCGCCAGCGTCACCGCGCCGGCCGGAGGAACCGGCAGGGTCACCCCGGTGTTCAGCTTCAGGGTGACAAGGACGGTCGCGGCCGTGGAGAACTGGGCACCCTTGATCACCGGATGCATGACCCACTTCCCCGAGTTCCCAGCCTGGTGCCCGAAGCTCTCGCTGACATTGAAATCCACCAGCAGATCCTGGTCCTCGTCGATCTCGAGGTCGGTCGCCGGGAAGCTCACCTTGAGCCCGGACGACCCCAGGCTCGGCATCTGCAGGTCCCCGGTCACCACCGCACCGGCCGGAAGACCCGCATAGGTGGGTGAAGAGGCGAAGATCGAGGTGCTGCCGTCGGCATTCTCGACTTCGATGTACCCGCCCGTGATGACGAAGCGCAGCTGGGTGTAAGTCCCGGCCGGGACGGGCTCCCCATCGACCAGGATCGCGGTGCTGTTGGCGAGGTCGATCAGATCGGTGGTGACCGCATCGTCGCTCAGCACCACTTTCCCATTGTCACCCTGCAGGTTGACCTCGGAGATCGTGACCACGGCCGCCTTGATGTCGCCGGCCGCGTCGGTGAGCCGGACGGTCACCCGGGGCTGCCCGGTCGGGTTGCCCTCGGTCGGGCTGTCACTGCAGGCGCCAAGCATTGCCGCGAGCGCAATGACCGGCAAGCCGATTCGCATTCCCAAACCCATGATGTCCCCTCTGGTTGAGGCTCTGATATTGGGGGACGACCGGCGCGCATGGGATGGCGACAGCTGCACGAAAACCGGCCAAGGGTCCTCAGCGCCGGGTCACCGTCGCCACGACGCTGGTGGTGCCATCGGCGGCAATCTTCCTGATCCGCGGCAGCATCGCCCTCCGGTCATCGGTATCCGGATTCTCGAATTCCAGCACATAGAGATCGCTTCCTGAAAGGGCGACGCCGGTCGGGTACCAGGGCCGCTCCACCTGCGGGAGGGTGATGACGGCACCCGAGGGAGCGACCTTGAGCACCCGGCCGCAGCCCGCGTCGGCCACGTAGACATTGCCGGCGGCGTCCACGTCCAGGCCGCGCAGCAGCACGCTGGCCGTCCTGCAGCCCGAAGGCGGGACCCGGCCTCCGACCGTAGTGACGGCACCATCGCGGCCGATCCGGCGCAGGGCGTCGTCTTCGCTGTAGTAGAAGGAGCCGTCAGGCCCGGCGGCGAGTCCGTTGATCCAGCGCAGCGGCTGGCCTGACATCGTGGCGGGGAGGGTGGCCAGGATGCCGGTTTGTCCGGCGGGGGTAAACCGCTTGAGCTGCACGGCCGTCCCGCCCTTCGTGGGATAATAGAGATTCCCGTCGGGGGCGATGGCGATGGGGAAGTCGCTGGCGAGCAGCAGGGTGGGGTTGCTGCCGATCCGGGTAAAGTCCCCGCCGGTTCCCGAGGGCAACTGCCCGCCCGCAAACCGGCCATTGGCATCCAGGGTCATCCAATGGAACGCCTGCCCGGGAAGGTGGGTGAGGCCGCCCTTCGCGTTCAGCTTCCAGATTCCCGAAACCATATCCACGAAATAGACCTGGCCGAGCCGGTCGACCACGATGCCGGTGCCGGGATGCGCGATGGCCGGGGCGGGGAGGAGGCAGGCCAGGGCGAGTGACACGATCGAGAACCGCCGCGGGTGGGACATGTCGCCTTCCTGTAGGGGACATGGCTGGGATGCCGGCCGGGTTCGATTGGTGTGAACGGGAGCGTCCGCTGCGCCCGGCAGGCGTCCAACGATTCCGCAGAGTCGGGTATCCAACTAGAGGCTGCCCGGCCCAAAGCCCCAACCGGAGAAGACCATGCGCGACCGCCTCGACGCCATCATCGCCGACGTCACCTTCGCCCTCCGCCAGCTGCGCCGCTCGCCGGTGCTGGCCATCGCCGCGATTCTCTGCTTCGCGCTGGGGATCGGCCTCAACAGCGCGATCTTCTCGATCGTCAACGGCGTCCTGATCCGGCCGCTGCCCTACCGCGACGCGGATCGCATCGTGGTCATCCAGGAGGGCCTCCCGAAGATGGGCCCGGGCATGGGTCGCATCTCGGCCCCGGAGTTCCTCGACTATCGCGAGCTGGACGGCCGGGTGTTCCAGGCCACGGCGATCTATGAGCCGCGCAGCTACACCGTCCGGGCTCCGGATGGATCACTCGAGCGCGTTCAAGGTGCGATTGTCTCCGGCAATTTCCTCCGGGTCCTGGGCCGGGAGCCGGCGCTCGGGCACATTCCGGAGACCTGGGCGCAGAACGCAGCGAATCCCAACGCCAGCCTGGCCACGGCGGAAGTGATCGTCAGCCATGCCTTCTGGCGCACCCGGCTGGGCGGGGACTCGAGCATTATCGGCAAGACGATGCCGCTCGGCAATGCCGTGGCGACCGTGGCGGGGGTGATGCCGCCCGGGGTGCAGTTTCCGATCGGCGGTATCGGGGTGACGGCGGCGGAGATCTTCCTGCCCTATGAGCTGACGCCGCAGGTGATGAGCCGGCGGGCCGACAACTACGGCACCTGGGCGTTCGGCCGGCTGGCCGATGGGGTGACGTTCGAGAGCGCGTCCACTGCGGTGGCGAGCGTCGCCGCCGGCCTGCCGAGCCGCTATCCCGAGTTTTACAAGGCAGGCACCGCCACGGTCGTCGGCGGCCTCATGACTCTGCGCGAGACCATCACGGGACCGGTGCGCCGGCCGCTGCTGGTCCTGCTCGGGGCGGTGTGCCTGGTGCTGCTCATCGCCTGTCTCAACGTCTCGAGCCTCCTCCTGGCACGATCGGTTTCCCGAGAGCGCGAAATTGCGGTGCGCCGAGCCATCGGCGCCTCTCGGGCGCGGCTGGCGCAGCAGTTCCTGACCGAGAGCCTGGTGCTGGTGGCCGCCGGGGGCGCAGTGGGCCTGCTGTTCGGGCGCTACGGCGCCGCCCTGCTGGCGCGGCTCGACCCCAATGGCGCCTTGAACGGTTACGACATCGGGCTCGACTGGCGAGTGGTGGCTGCCACCGCGGCGGT
>DATCXX010000106.1:0-9613 GCA_036565615.1 Gemmatimonadales bacterium
GCCGTTCCGCCCGCGCGGAGCCACCGGTTGTCCAGGCCCGGGCCGGCACCCGGAAGGTGAGGATCCCGCGGCTTCGCCCCTTGGTGACCAGCACGACGCTACCGTCCGGCTCCACGTAGAGCGCCTCGACGTCGTGAGACCCGTCGGGATATTCCACCCGGACCGCTCCGGCCCCGTCCACCACCGCGTCACGGGGGGGACTCTGAGGGGCCGGCTCGGGAATCCGATACAGGGTAACCGAGCGGCGCCGCTCGCTGTTGTCACCGGTATCGCCGATGAAGAGACACTCGGCTTCACCGCAGCGTCCCCGGCCCAGGGTCTCCCAGTCGACATTGGTGGCGGCGGACACCGTAAAGGCGCCGAGGGACGCACCGGCCGTATCGGTGAGGAACAGCATCGGGTCGCCGCCGGAATCGTTCATGGTCCAGAGCAGCCCCGGGTGCTTGCGGCTGGCGATGACCCCGGAGCTCTCCCGGATCCGGCGATCCTGGAACGGCTGGGGCGGGCCGCCGAACGTCGGACGCTGCTGCGGCTGGGCCGGGACCAGGAACGGAAGCAGGGCCAGGAACAGCGCGGTCACCGTACTCACAGTCCGAACACCATCAGCACTCCTCCGGGATTCGTCAGGGTCGCGAGATCCGCGAAGGCGCCGTTGCCTCCCAGGCCCCACCAGCCCCCGATGCCCGCGAACACCGCGATGTATTCCTTCCCGTCCGGACCGAGGAAGGAGATTGGATTGCCGATGATCCCCGAGGGGGTCTTGAATCGCCAGACTTCGCGTCCCGACCGTTGGTCCACCGCCTTGAGCCATCCGTCCAGCGTGCCGTAGAAGACCAGCCCTCCGGCGGTGGCCAGTGCGCCTCCCGCCACCGCGAGGGGCTCCCGATTCTCCCAGGCGATCGTGCCGGTGCTCGCGTCCCAGGCGATGAAGCGTCCCCGGTGGCCCCCGGGCCCCGGCGTCATGCGGATCCGGACTCCCCCGAACAGCCGCCCCGGAGCATAGGTGGTGGCTTCGGTCGCCATGCTCATGCAGAGGTTGTTGAGCGGTACATAGAAATACCCGGTCACCGGGGAGTGCGCCGCGGGCTGGAGGAACTTGGTGCCGATGGCGGCGGGGCAGATCGTGGGGCTCGCCGGCGCCCCGCGGGGGCGGCTGACCGCGTCCGGGGCGGCGAACCCGGGATCTCGCTGGGGGGTCCCGCTGGTGTGATCCACGTTGCGGGCCCAGTTGGCCGGCCCGTACTTCTCCGCCAGCAGAATCCGGCCGGTGATCCGGTCGATGGTGTACGCGAAGCCGTTGCGATCGAAGTGGACCAGTGCTTTCACCGGCGCCCCACGCATCGTCAGGTCGGCCAGGATGCTCTCATTGGCCCCGCCGTACCCCCACTCGTCGTGGGGGGTGAGCTGGAGCGCCCAGCGAACCCGTCCGGTGGCTGCGTCGCGGGCGAGCAGGCTCGAGGTCCACTTGTTATCCCCGGGTCGCTGGGCAGCGTTGCCGGGCGCCGGCTGATCGGTGCCGTAGTACACCAGGCGCGCCACGGAATCATAGGACAGCCAGCCCGAGCTGGTGCCGCCGCCCTGGCGCCAGCCATCGGCGGACCAGGTGGAGACTCCCAGATCGCGTCCCTGATGCGAGGGGTAGGCGGCGTTGGCCGCGCCGTCGAGCAGGACTTCCGAATCCGGTCCGGTATTGAAGCCCCGCCACACCAGGCGTCCGGTCAGCGCGTCGTAGGCGCTGAGGTGGCCGCGGACTCCGTACTCGGCCCCGGAGATGCCCACGATGACCAGGTTGCCGACCACCAGGGGAGCCCCGGCGAGCGTGGCGCCAACCCGAGGATCGGCGTTGCGCACCCGCCAGATTTCCCGTCCGGTCGCGGCGTCGAGCGCGGCGAGGTCACCGGTCAGCAGCGGCGCGTAGATCTTTCCGCTCGGATGCCACGCCAGCCCCCGGTTTCCGGCATCACAGCAGCCGGTGGGAAGCTGTCCCGCCCGGGCCGCACCCGGCGCCGCATATCTCCACGCGATCGGAGCCCCGGGCTGGGCCAGGTCCAGTGCATACACCGTGTTCGGGTGCGGTGTCTCGAGGTAGAGCATCGATCCCACCACCAGCGGATTCCCCTCGTGCGCGCCCAGCACCCCGGTCGAAAACGTCCAGGCCGGGCGGAGCCCGCTCACGGTTTCGAGGGTGATCTGACTCAGGGGGCTGAACCGGGTCAGCGCATCATCCCGGCCGGCGGATGGCCATGCCCCGGGGGGAGGACCCATCGGCTGAGCGGGCCGGCGCTGTGCGGGAAGCGCGGCCCAGGGCAGCGCCCCGGTCAGCGCGAGAGCGCCAAGCGCTCGGAGCAGCCTCACTGCTTGGTTGCCGCTCCTGCCGCGTTCACCGGAAGGCTGTCGGCCTTGAAATAGCCCCTGGAGTACACCGATCGCGGATTCCAGAGCACCCAGCCCGTGAGCCCGCTGTCGTAGGTCGCCCGGATCTGCTCCCGCACATGCAGCGGGGTGTACTTCGGTGGCCCCAGGGTAAAGGCCTGCAGATACGGGCGGATTTCGGCGGTCTTCCTGGGCGTGAGGGCCTTGGCCCGGCGCATGCCGTCCAGCAGCGCCCGCTTGACCATGGTGTAGGGCTCGGCGTTGGGTCTGGCGACGCCATACACCCCTTGTCCGTAGTGGCTGGGATACACCATCGGGAGCACCACGTCGGCGGCGCTCACCAGGTCCTCCCAGTACTGCCCGATGCCCATGTCGTCTTCCGCCGTCGTGGTGAGGCCGAAGACGTCGATGGTGAACGGTACTCCCAGCGCCCGAGTGCGGACGGCCAGCAGCTGGAGGTTCCGGGTAATCCCCGCACGCGAGGACTCGGTCTCCCGTCGGGAGGGATACACGGCGGTCGCCATCCGCTGCTTCGATTCGTCGGGAAACCGGACGTAGTCGTACTGGATTTCGGTAAACCCCATCCGGACCGCTTCCGCCGCCAGGTCCGCGGCGTACACCCAGACCGAATCGTTGAAGGCATCGACCCAGGCGGTGCCCTTGCGGTCGGTCCAGAGGCTGCCGTCGGCGCGCTGGATGGACCACTCCGGTTTCTTGGCGGCGAGGAGCGGGTCCTTGGCCACGACAATCCGGGCGATCGGCCGGATCCCCTTGCTCCGGAGCAGGGCGACCCGGGCCGCCGCGTCGGGGGCCCGCAGCGCGTGGTTGGCCCCGATCTGAACGGCGGTGGGGACGGCGGAGCGATAAGTCAGGTACCCGGTGTCGTCCTTGATGTCGATGACGAAAGCGTTCAGCTCGGTGGAGTCGGCCAGACTCACCAGCTGGTAGAATTTCCGGGTGCCGAACGCCCAGGCGTTGACGTAAATCCCCCGTACCGGCTCGGCCGGAGCCGGCGCCGCGGAGGAGAGGGTGGCAAGCAGGTTGAGTGCGATCATGCCAGCAAATTAACCGGTCCTTTGCCAACTCCGGACGGGGGACTAGGATTCGACCAATACTCCACACCCCTCCGACCGCGAGCGACGCATGAATGTCACGATTCACTACTGCGTGGTGTGAAACTACGAGCCACGAGCCGCCGGTCTGGCGGCGGAGATTCGCCGGGCTTTCCCCGGCACCGACGTGAAGCTCATCCGGTCTTCCGGGGGGGTGTTCGACGTGAGCGCCGACGGGGTGATGGTCTTTTCCAAGAAGCGGGTAGGACGGCATGCGGCGCCCGATGAAGTGGTGACGGCGCTTCGGGCGCTGGCATCCTGAAGCCGATGCGCATTGCGCTCTCGACCGGCGGCGGCGATGCCCCGGGCCTCAATGCGGTGATTCGCGCGGTGGTCCTCTCGGCCCACCAGCGAGGCTGGGAATCCTTCGGCATCAGCCGGGGCTACGAGGGACTCTTGCGGCCGGCCGGATCCGAGGCCGGCCTCATTCCCCTCGGCCCCGACTCGGTCCGTGGCATCACCCACCTGGGCGGCACCATCCTGGGGACCACCAATCGCGGGAATCCCTTCCGCTGGACCACCACCCGCGACGACGGCACCATTTTCGAAGTGGACCGCTCCGCCGATCTGGTGCAGTCCTTCCGCGCCCACCGGCTCGATGCCCTGGTGGCGATCGGGGGCGACGGGAGCCTGGGCATCGCCCACGAGCTGTACCGGGCCGGCATTCCGGTCGTTGGCGTGCCCAAGACCATCGACAACGACGTGTCCGGAACCGAGTCCACTTTCGGTTTCGACAGCGCGGTCGCCACCGCCACCGACGCCCTCGACAAGGTCCATACCACGGCCGAAAGCCACGACCGGGTGTTCGTGGTGGAGCTGATGGGACGGTACGCCGGGTGGATCGCGCTGCACAGCGGGCTCTCGGGGAGCGCCGATGTCATCCTCATTCCGGAGATCCCCTTCGATATCGAAAAGGTGTGCGACAAGATCATGGAGCGGGAGCGCCGCGGGCGCCGGTTCTCCATCGTGGTGGCCGCCGAGGGAGCCTGCCCCCGGGGTGGCCATGTCGTGCTGCGGGAGTCGGCGCGGGATGGGAAGTCCGAGCGGCTCGGGGGAATCGCGGAAGAAGTGGCCAAGATGATCGAGGAGCGCACCGGCAAGGAGACCCGGAGCCTGGTGCTTGGCCACCTGCAGCGCGGGGGATCCCCTACCACGTTCGACCGGCTGCTGGCCCTGCGCTTCGGCTCGGGCGCCGTCCGTGCCATCGGGGACGGCGACTTCGGCTCCTGTATCGTCTACACCCCCCCCAACGTCGGACGGGTCCCGCTCAAGAGCGTGATCGGGAAGCCCAAGCTGGTGCCCCTGGACAGCGGCATCATTATGACGGCGCGGAATCTGGGAATCAGCCTGGGAGATTAGCCCTCAGCCCTCAGCCCTCAGCCCTCAGCCTTCGGCCTTCAGCAGCTGAGGGCTGAGGGCTGACGGCTGAAGGCGCTTAGGTCACGAACGGTTTCGGCGGCCCCACCAGCGCGCTGCCCGCCGGCGGCTTCCAGCTTACCTGTTTCTCGATCAGCTCCGCCACTTCGAAATCCTTGGAGGTGATCCCGCCGGCGCTGTGGGTGGAGAGTGCCACCCCCACCGCCGGCCAGGTCACCGTGAGGTCGGCGTGGTGGTCGGCCGCCTCGCAGATGAACGCGATGGCGTTGGCGATCAGCATCGAGCCCCGCCAGCCATCGGTCTGGTAGGTTCGCCGGAGCGCCCCATCCTCGAAGCTCCAACCCGGAATTCCACCCAGCCTGCCGCGGATCTCCGGCTCCGAAAGTGCCTGGTCTTTGGCCATAGTCCCCTGTGCCTGCTGCCTGTTGCCTGTTGCCTGTTGCCTACCTATTGCCCATTCCCAGTCTGTAGTACCCCGATTGCCCAACGCTCTCTTCGACCTCCACCTCGATGGCCTCGAGCCGGGTCAGGCCTTCCTTCCGCAGGTCGCCGCGAAACTGCTCTGCCAGATACTCCGCGATCATCTCCGCGGTGGTATTGCTGATCGGCAGCAGCGCCACATTGGAGGCCGGGAACACGAACCGGGCCGATCCCTGGTATTCGACCACGGTCCGGTCTCCGTCCTGCACCAGGGTGAGCTTGGGGTTCCGGGTCGGGAGCAGGACCTTGTGGTCCATGGCCTGGACGTGGGGCCGCACCATCCGCTTGATCACCCCGAAATCCACCACGAAGGCGCACTCCGGGTCCACGTCGCCTTCCACCGTCACCCCGATCCGGTAGTTGTGCCCGTGGAGCGATTCGCACTGGTGCCCTGACAGGGTAATGAAATGGGCGGAGGAGAACCCCAGATATTCCTTGCAAACCGACACCTTGAATCCGCCCATTCCGGAACCGCCTCAAAAGAAGTTGCCGCGCCGAATATAGCGCCGGCCCGACCCCTGGGATGTCCCGCATCCCGGCCCCCGCTGTCCGGGGGCGGGGACAGCTTGGCCCGATTCGCATGTGTAACTCATTGTCACACAACGAGATGGGAAATGGCACACCGCTCGCAATGGGAGGAGCAGTGCAACACCGCTCTTTTCCGGGAGGACACCGTGAGCGCACGCAACGTAGTACTCAGCTCCGCCTTTCTTTTGCCTCTGCTTACGGCGACCCCGGCAGCGGCACAGCGCGTGGAAGCGGACATCCGCATTGGTGGCGGGCCGGTCAGCGGCCGGGTCATCATCGGAGATCGCCGGGACCGGTATGACTACCGTCCCCGGCACGTAGGCCGGGTCGAGTGGATCCGGATCAGGGATCGTGGATTCAATCATGGCTGGTTCAAGAAGTTCCGCCGGGAAGCCCGGGTGATCGTGGTCTATTACGACCGGCGCGGCGACGGGTACTACGATCACTACCGCCGCGGCTGGGACCGGGTCCGCCTCTACGAGCGCGGCGGCCGGTTCTACCGGATCGATGACGACGATTTCTTCGACCGGTACGACGATCGCGAATGGCGCCGGGATGGCCGGTACAACGACCGCTGGGATGACCGTTACGACCGACGAGACGATCGGCGCGACGATCGGCGCGACGATCGGCGCGATGACCGGCGGGATGATCGCCGGGATGACCGGCGGGACGGACGTCGGGGCGGCAACTAGCCACGCAGGTACGGGACCCGGCCGTCCTACCTCGAAGCCTCCTGTGGCTTCACTTTCCCCGGCCGAGTCCAAAAGACCCATGGCTCCCCGCCTGGGTTCGGAAGGCCCCGCTTTCGGGCGGGGTCTTCTGTTTTCCGGGTTGCAGGCGGTCATCGGTCAGGCGAGGTTCCACCCGATCCCATCGGCCACGCCCGTTCACTCCGGAGTTCGCAGATGACCCGATTCGTCCGCCTGCTTGGTATCGTTGCGCTCATCGCTGTCGGCGCTGCACCGCTCGGCGCCCAGTCCAGCCGCTTCACCTACGGCGGCTTGCTGGGGCTTTCCTTTTCCAAGGCGGGGGGCGAAGACATCGGCGGCAACAGCAAGCTGGTGGTCGGCACCGCGGTGGGAGCCTTCGCCACCTTCGGGTTCGGCGGCATGCTGGCCCTGGAGCCCCAGTTCCTGATGGTGGACAAGGGGATCAAGTCGGAGGAGAGCGGACTCAGCGCCACCGCGAAGCTGACCTACCTTCAGATTCCCCTGCTGGTGAAGGTGATGTTTCCGCTCGGCGCTCCCGGCGGACTGACCGGCTTCCTCTTCGCGGGACCCGGGGTGGCCTACCGAGTGGGCTGCCGGCTGACGCTTGCCCAGGGCGGCAACGAGCTCGCCGGAGACTGCGATACCGACGAAGAGACCGACGCGCTGCGCTCGTTCGACTCCAGCGTCATTCTTGGGCTGGGCGCCGATATCGGCCGGGCCACCTTCTCCATCCGCTACGACCTCGGGCTCACCCGCCTGGACCAGTCGGCCGAGGCCAACGACATCAAGAACCGCTCGATCATCATCCTGGGGGGAGTCAGGGTGCGGATGAATCCGTAGCGGGGCGTTAAGTTCCGCGGACGATGCATCCGATCCGCGACCACCATCTCCCTCTCGATCCGGCGGCCTACCGGAGCGCCCGGCACCCGAGGGGCCGGGTGATCGTGATCGCGCCCACCCGCGCCGCCTGCGAAACCATCGAGCTGGCGCTGGGAATCAATGTTCCCACCCTCCTCCAGGAGAAGCACGGCGACGAGCTGTGGCAATGGGCCGCGGCCGGAAAACCGTTCGGCATCGTCGCCGGGACCGGAACCGGCAAAACCCTCTCGATCCGCCCGATCGCCCAGGCCATCCTCGGCGAATCCCTGAAGTACGGCGTGGTGAACCGGGAACGCGAAGCCACACCGGAGACTCCTTCCTGGAACGTCGTCATCATCACCACCGGGATCGCGCGGCGCTGGTTCCAGGACAATCTGATCGACTCCCGCGATACCCTGGTGGCCGACGAGATTCACCAGACGTCGGCCGAGCTGGAGCTGTGCCTTGCGCTGGGGAAACGGGCCGGGTGCCGGTTCATCTGGCTTTCGGCCACGGTGGACCCCTCCTTCTATGCCGCCTACCTGGGAAGCGCCGAGGTGCTGGAGACCAGCGCCTTCGATCCCAGGCTCCGCGCCAAGGTCACCGTGGTGGCCAAGGACGTAGAGGAATTTCTGGATGACCGGTTTCTCCGTCACATCATCAAGGAGCGCCGGGGCGTCGCGGTGTTCGTGCCTACCCGCGCCGAGGTCGAACGGCTTGCCGCCGACCTGTCGGAGCGCTGGTCCCGGCTGTCCGCGGCCTTCTATCACGGGGGTGAGCCGATCCGGGTCATCCGGCCCTTCCTCGAGGGGCAGGTGGAGCGGCCGTTTCTCCTGGCGATGACCGCTGCAGGGCAGTCGGCGCTCAACATTCCGGGTCTCGACACCGTGGTGATCTACGACGCCCGGTACGGCAACAAGGTGGACCGGGGCCGGAACGTGCTCCATCGGACCTACCTGGGCGCGAACGAGATTCTCCAGATGGCCGGCCGGGTGCACGGTCGGGTGCCCAAGGGCGAGGTGACCATTCTTTCCGACCGGCCCCTCGATTTCGAGTCGCTGCGGCCGACTCCGCCCGAGTTCCAGCTCGCGGGGGACGCCGAACGGGTGGCGCTCACCTGCGCAGCCCTGGGCGTGGATGCCGGCGATCTGGATCTTCCGGTGGCGCTGGACCGGGTGGCCTACCGGCGCGCGGTCGAGCTGCTCACCGCGCGGGGACTGGTGGCCGGTGGGCGGCTGACCGAATTCGGCAGGGAAGTGGAGGCGATGCCGGTCGACCGGGCCTGGGCCGAGCTGCTCATTCAAGCCGAGCCCGAGCTGGTCCCGCTGGTCGCGGTGTGCTCCAACATCGATTCGCTGCACCGGATGACCAGGGAGGAGCGCGAGCTGCACGGGGTGCTGGTGCAGGGGAGCGATCATCTCACCGGATACAACCTCTATGCCGAGGCGGTGAACCAGCACGGCGGGCTCGGCGAGGTGTACGGGTTACCCCGCCAGGTCTTCGATGAAGGCCTGGCTGAATGGGGTGAGCGGCGCGGGGTCCTCATCAAAGCGATCGAGGATGCCGCCATGGGCACGGCCTCGGTCTACCGCTCCCTCGAGCTCCCGCTGCCACGCACCATGCCGTACGCCAGCCGCGACCTTCGCCAGCGCTTTGCCGAGCTGGTGGCGCGGGTTATGCCCTTCGATCTGGTCATCGACGAGCACACCGCCGATGGTCAGGAAGTCCGGGTCTCCAAGACCTCGGTGGCCGGAAGCTGGGGGGCGATTGCCGGAAGCATCCGCTTCTTCGCCGACCGGTTCGGGGTTGCTCGCGCATCGGTCGAGGGCACCACCATCTCCTACGAGCTGGTGCGCCGGCATGCCACCCTGGGGCCGCCGACCATCGTGCTCACCGGCCCCCGCAAGCATCAGCAGCTCGCGGTGTCGCGGCGGCTCACCTATTTCGGCTTCGAGCTGGAAACCGACATCGAGCCGCTCGGTGGGGTGATTCCGCCCCAGCTGCGCGATGCGGCGCGGCTCGGCCTCGCCCGCGCCCTGCTGGACGGGGAAACTCCCCATCCCGATCAGGGGAGAATCCGCCGGGCGGTGACCACGCTCAGGGAATGGTGGCGACGATCCGGCGGAGCCCTGGAGGTGGCGTCCGACCCGGCGCTGCTGGAGCGGCTGCGGG
>DATCXX010000108.1:0-2477 GCA_036565615.1 Gemmatimonadales bacterium
GCTGCTTGCCCGCCGCCGGACCACCGCCTCGCGCGCTCTGGCCGCCCGCCGGCGGATTCCCCCCGCCAAAACGGCCACCCCCCGGGGCGCCGGGACCGCCGGCCTCCTGAAAAGGGTTCCGGAAGCCGGAGAGCTTCAGTCGCGAAGTGACCATGCCGGCGACACCGGCCTGCTCGAGGCGCCGGCCCAACGTGCCGGTGCCGAGGGAAAGCGAATACCCGGTCCCGCGATAGAGCTTGGCACTGTCGCGGTCCACCGCCCAGGCGCGCTGCATCAGGGCGACCGCGGTGTCCATCCCCAAGCGTGCCGCGGGCGTGGACCAGCGAATCCAGTCCTCACTCGGCCGGCAGGTGGGCCACTCGGGCGACAGCAACACGATCTTGCCGCGTGCCTGCGGCAGCCATTTCACGAATTCGGTGCTGTCGGCAAAGCTCGGCAATACGATCGCCTCCGCGGTCACCGGCCGGCCGCGGGTTCCCGGACTCCAGGCGAGCATGGTGCCCTCCAGGGAGCGCACCCGCGGCTGCACCAGGTCGATGTGCGAGGTACCCCGGCGCCAGCCGCGCCAGGTGCCATACTCCTCCCGCCGGGCCTCGATGCCCCAGGAGCCGTAGGTCTTGATCACCCAGTCGCTGGCACTCCGCATCCCGGGGCTGCCGGTCAGCCGGGGGCCGACGGAATCCAGGAAGGTCTGCGCCAGGCTCTGCACCCGGCTGCTGTCCATGCCGAGGCGGAAGATGCGCTCGGCGACGGGATCGCCGGTCTGGGCGGCGAGATGGGCGCCAGACAACAACGCGCTGCACGCAATGACAAACGATCTGGGTCTCATGGCCTTCCCGTGGAAGTTCTTGTTCAGGGGAACAGCGGCGGCGGGGTCCGCTTCCGGGTGGCCTGCTCGAAGGCATAGGCCAGCTCGATCAGCCTGGGCTCGGAGCAGGCGGTCCCGGTAAAGCTCACGTTGTAGGGTGAGGGCTTGGGGTCGAACCCGGCCGGCAGCGCGTTGGCGCCGGTGCCCCCCAGGGACGGCACCAAGCCGAACGGCACCGTCACGGTGGGATAGCCGGGCCGGGCCCCGATGCCGGCGCTGCCGACCCCGGGAAAGAGCAGCGCGTCGAGCCGGTGCACCTTCAGAGCCGAATCGATGCCGTTGGTCGCCGAGAGCAAAATGTCCTTCCTCCGGTCCGCCTCGTACCGCACCCGGTCCGCCTGCAGATCCATCTCATCCGAGACGTCCAGGTTGGCCTGGCCGTACTTGATGGCGCCGGCGCGCTGGTGGGCAATGTTCCATTGCCGAAGCTCGGTGAGGGTCTTGACCGGCGCCTTGTCGCCCAGCGACTTGAGCCAGATGTTGAAGTCGCGCTTCATCCCGTACTTGAAGGCGATCGAGCAACCGGCGTCGCGCCCCTTGGCGTTGTCGAGCCCGCCGCACACCCCCCAGTTGAGGAAGTTGTTCCCGGGGACCGTATCCACCACGCTGGGAATATCGGCGGGGTCCACGATCACCGCGCCCTTCTGCTTGAGCACCGCGATCGCCTCGTCCATGAGCTTGCGCTGGGCGTCGTTGAGGCCGCCGCGCGGATTGCTCCCGGCAGTGCGGTCGTAGAAGAAGGCGCGGGGAATCCCGATCCGGGCCCCGCTGAGTCCTTCTGCCTTGAGGAATCGGGTGTAGTCCCGGCCCGGCGGCGGGGAGCACCTCTTGGTCGCGGCATCGTTGGAGTCCGGCTGGGCGCCCTCCAGCACCCCGAACATGATGGCCGCGTCGCCCACGGTGCGGGTCATCGGCCCGGGGGTGTCCTGGTCGGCGGAGATCGGGATGACGCCCCAGCGGCTGATCCGTCCCACCGTGGGCTTGATGGCGGCGAGCATGTTCTGGTTGGCCGGGCTCAGAATCGAGCCCGAGGTTTCGGTCCCGACGTTTCCCGCCCAGAAGCTGACGTTGGTCCCGACGCCGGAGCTCGACCCTCCCGTAAAGAGCACCGGGCGCCCGTCAAAGTTGCTGTCGCGGGGATCCCGCCGCGGGTCGAAGGGATTCATCCCGTAGCCGGTGAGCGCATTGTAGTTGGCCGGCATACCGCTGGCGATCCAGTTGGCCAGCTCGGTGAGCTGGGTCTTGGCCAGGATGATGGCGCCCGCGGCCTTGAGGTTCCTGGTGAGGGTCGCGTCGTAGGGGACCATCAGCTCGGCAAAGGCGAGCGCACCGCCGGTGGTCGGCATCTCGACGGTGTGGATGTTGTCCTTGAGGGCCACCGGAATCCCGTGGAGGGGCCCCAGGATCACCCCCCGGGCCCGGAGCCGGTCGAGCGAGTCCGCGATCGCGAGCGCCTCCGGATTGACGGCGACGGTGGCGTTGAGCCGGTCCTCGTAGGTGGCGATCCGGATCAGGTACTGCTGTACGATGGCCCGGGACGTCGTACGGCCCTGCTCCAGTGCGCTCCGCAGGTCGGCGATGCTCGCCTCGGCCACCGAGAAGGGAGCCG
>DATCXX010000109.1:0-4362 GCA_036565615.1 Gemmatimonadales bacterium
CCGGCGGCGGCCTCGGCGGCGGAGGCGCCGGCCCCGCCGCCGGTGCGGAGCCTGCCCCCTGAGCCGCTGGTGAGCTGTATCATGCCGACCAGCGGCCGCCGGGACTTCATTCTCCAGGCGATCCGCTACGCCCAGCGGCAGACCGTCGCCGACTGGGAGCTGGTCATCGTGGACGACGGCCCGGTGGATCTGACGGCCCATCTCGGGGCCGATCCGCGAGTCCGCTATCTCCGGGTCGTCTCGGGGCAATCGATCGGCGCGAAACGCAATCATGCGGTCGCGCAGGCGCGCGGGCGGTTCGTGGCGCACTGGGATGACGACGACTGGTACGGACCCAAGCGGCTGGAAACCCAGCTTGCCCCCCTGCTCGCCGGTGAGGCCAAGCTCTCCGGCCTTCGCACCGGGGTGGTGTTTTCCGTACCGGACTGGCGATTCTGGCGGCTCAGCCAGTCACTGCACCGCCGGCTGTTCGTCCATGACGTGCACGGTGGCACCATCTGCTACGAGCGGTCGGTCTGGCTCGAAGGCACCCGCTATCCCCCGCTGTCGCTCGGCGAGGACGCCCACTTCCTCGCATCGGCGGTGCGCCGGGGAAACCGGCTGGTCCAGCTGGACGGTGAGGGCCACTTCATTTACATCCGCCACCAGTCCATTACCTGGCGGCTCGCCTGCGGGCAGACCGGCGATCCTTCGGGGTGGGAGCCGGCAACCCAGCCGTCCGAGCTGGCCTTCGACTGCGAATTCTACGGGGCAATGTCGGCCGCTCCGGCCGCGGAACGCCAGCCGGCCGTCAGCTGCATCATGCCGACCGCCAACCGGCCCCACCTGGTTCCCCGCGCCATTCAGTTCTTCCTGGCGCAGCGCTACCCGGTGGCCGAGCTGGTCATCATCGACGACGGCACCGAGCCCATCGCCCCGCTGGTTCCCATCGACTCGAGGATCCGATACCAGCGGCTGCCGGAGCGGGTCCGGCTGGGCGCCAAGCGCAACATCGCCTGCGAGATGAGCCGCGGCGACATCATCCTCCACTGGGATGACGACGACTGGGCGGCGCCGCACCGGGTGCAGACCCAGGTCGCCGCCCTCCTGGGCCACCCCGGCGCCGATCTCGCCGGCCAGAGCGAGGTGGTCTTCTACTCGCCGACCGACCGGAGGAGCTGGAAGTACCGCTACGGCCATTCCCGGCAGCCGTGGGTGGCCGGGAGCACCTTCTGCTACCACCGCCGGCTCTGGCAGCGTCACGCCTTCCCCGCCATCGACGATGGCGAGGATACCCGGTTCGTCTGGTCGCTCCGGCCCGAGCAGGTCACCGCCTTTGCCGACCAGGCCATTCACGTGGGAATCATCCACGATCGCAATGCCAGCGCGAAGCGGATCGTGGATCCCTGGTGGACCGCGCTCGACAGCGAGCCGATCCGTCTCAGGCTGGGAGACGATCTCCCGTTCTACGATGCCCTCGGCGATTCCCTCCGGGCCCGGCGGTCGGCATGATCCCGGCCCGCTCACTCGACCCGCTGGAGCCAGCCCTCGATGTGCGAGGTCGTGGGGAACGGCGACTTGCCGACCACGACCCGGAAGCGGCGGTCTTCCGCGAGGAATCGCCGGATCCCGCCGAGCGGCGTCTGGGCGAGGGGCAGCCCGAACGTGGTCGCCATGTTTCCGTCCTCGACCAGCAGCACGTCTCCCGGGTGGATCAGGCCGGCGTAGAGCAGCAGCTCCCCATACACGTGGTCGGCGGAATGGTCCGAATCCAGAATCACGAAGACCCGGCGGCTCCCCACCAGCTGGGTGACCGTCGCGGCGACCGATGGATCGGTGCTGGAAGCGCCGGTCAGGTAGCGCACCCCGGGATGGGGCGGGGTCGAGACCGGGGCCAGGTCGATCGAGATGACCTCGGGCGGGAGACCCGTCAGCGCCATCAGGTCTGCCAGGAACACCGCGGATCCACCCTCGAACGTCCCGGTCTCGACGATCACCTCGGGCCGGCTGGACAGGATGTGCTCCGCCAGGACATTGAGATCGAAGAGGTTCTGCCACATCCGGAGGCCGCGCCATCGCACCCCGGCCCAGTTCCCGGTGGCCTCGATCAAGGTCGCGTCGAGGGGATCGGGTGGAGGGTACGGCCGCGGATCACTCATCGGGGGACTTATGAGCAGCTGGGAAGCCTGGGCAAACAACCTCGCCTCGCTGCGCCGCGGGTATTTCCGGCCGGCCGGGGTCTATGGGATGGTGACCGATGACGAGCTGCATATGCTCGAAATGTACGCGCGATTCTCGTATACCGGGGCCGGCCAGATCGCCGACCTCGGCTGCTGGCTGGGAGCCACCACCGGCGCGCTGGCGCAGGGCGTCCAGGACAATCCTCAGACCGAGCGCCAGCGGCCGATCGACGCGTACGATCAGTTCCACTGGCAAGCCTGGATGACGCCGATCGCACGGAGCCTCGGCGTGGCCCGGGAGTACCGGGAGGGGGACGACTTTCTTCCCGATACCAGGGCGGCGCTGGCGGCCTGGGAACCGCTGATCCGCTTTCACAAGGTGGACCTCGCGGTGGAACGCACGGTGCGCGAGCCGGTCGAGTTTCTGCTGATCGATGCGATGAAGTCGTGGCCGCTGGCGAATGCCATCACCCGAAGCTTCTTCCCCAAGCTGATCGCGGGCCGCTCCCTGGTGGTGCAGCAGGACTTCGGCTACCACCACGCGGCCACGGCGACCAACTACCTGGTCATGTGGGCGCTGCGGGAGTGGATGGTGCCGGTGCTGCAGGTCCCCAACTCGACCATGGTAGCCTTCTTTGTCACCCGGCCACTCAGCAAGCGGGACGTGCCCCGGTTCGATCCGGAGAGCATTCCTATCGAGGACATCGAAGCCGCGTGGCGATACTGTCTCGGGTTTGCCGGCCCCCACATCGCGCCCGCCATCCGGTTCGCCAAGCTGCTCTTCCTGCTCGAGCAGGATCGGCTTCCGGAGGCCGTACGGGCGGCGCAGGAGTTCGCCGCGTCGGGTACGCCGATCGGAGCGGCGGCACGCTACGACATGGCGGTTGCCCTGGGCGCCGGCATCGCGGGGGCCGGGCGCTCCCGCGCCGAGCGGGCCCAGATCAGCCAGATCGGCCAGATCCTCGGAATTGACCCGGCTGGTTAAACGCGCGGGCCACCCGGGAACTCGCCACGGAGAGCACTATGAGCGCAGCGGAAGGCCCGGTCATTTCGCTCTTCGAGGATCGCCGTGGTGAGATGCTGCACGTCCACCTGCCGGGCGGGTACAACGTGTGCAACTACCGGTGCACGTACTGCTACCTGCCCGCATTCAACCCGCGACTGGCTCCGGGCATTGTGGGCGCGCTCAATCGCATCCTGGACCGGCTGACCGCGGTGCAGCGGCCCATGAACGTCGTGTTCGCCACCGACGGGGAAATCACGGTCTCCACCGAGCTCTGGCCCTTGCTGGCCCGCCTGCCGGAAATCCCCAGCGTGCGGCTGGTGACGCTGTTCTCCAATTGTTCCGGCAACTTTGACAACATTCTCGCGCGGGTCCCGCCCGGGCAGCTCTCGGTCATCGCCTCGTGCCACCTGCAGCAAATGGACAGCGAGGCCCGGGTCCAGCGATTCCTCCGGACGGTCGAGAAACTCAGCCATACCATCCGCGCCGTGGTGGTCAGCGTCATTCTCGAACCCGCGCAGATGTCCCGGTTCCCTCGGATGAAACAGGAGCTGGAGCAACGGGGCGTAAGCGCCTACGCCTATCCCATCATCCAGGTCGAAGGCCGGACCAGACCCTACACCGGCCCCGAACGCGAGCTGGCGGTCCAAATCATGGACCAGACCAACCCGGCAAGAGTCATCAATGAGATGATGCTGGAGAGAACCTTCCCGGGGCTGCGCTGCGCCGCCGGCCGCGATTACATCCAGATCGACAACGACGGCACGGTCGTCGCATGCTGGCGAACCAGGCAGGTCCTGGGCAACCTGCTGGCCGACGATCCACCACGACTCCTTGGCACCGACTCCCCTTGCCCCTTTGGCGGCTGCGCCTGCAACTGGACCGCGGGCTTCAGCGATGCCGTCACCCGGGATTTTCGCCGGGTCAACTCGTTGTACAATTTTGTTCCGCATCACCCCGGCCGGTTTCAGGCCCCCTCCTTCGTCCTGGAGAGCCGATGACCGTGCCAGGCGCCTTCCTGCTCAGGATGAAATGACCACCCGCCCCGCCCCTGCCGCCCGGCCCGTTTCCTCCGCGAAGACCTCCACCTGCACCTCGGCGCCGGCAGCCGGAATGACCCACACCTGGTCGTCGCGGATCTCCAGCGTGCCGCCCCGGGCGCGGTAGCGGAGGTGCCCCTCCTCCCCGAGCGGGAACGGA